>JAEUJL010000041.1 GCA_016794835.1 Gemmatimonadota bacterium
CTGGCGAAGGCCGATCGCCTCAAGGCCATCGGCCGCGCGGGTGTCGGCGTGGACACCATCGACGTCGACGCCGCGAGCGCACGTGGCATCCCCGTGCTCACTGCGCCCGCCGGGAATACCATCGCCGCGGCGGAGCTCACGATGGCCCTCCTCCTGGCCGTGGCGCGCAAGGTGCCAGCCGCGGACCGCTCCATGAAGGCGGGGGAGTGGGACCGCAAGTCGTTCAATGGCATTGAGCTGTACGGCAAGACGCTCGGCCTGGTCGGGGCCGGACGGATCGGCGGCCAGGTGGCCAAGCGAGCCCGTGCCTTTGGCATGCAGGTGATGGTGTACGACCCGTACCTCACGCCGGAACGGGCGATGGAACTGGACGTTCGACTCGCCCCGCTCACGGAAGTCATCGCCCAGGCCGACGTGCTCTCGGTGCACGTTCCGCTCACCGAAGCCACGGCCAACCTCATCGGGGCGTCCCAGCTCGCCTCGATGAAGAAGGGAGCACTGCTCCTGAACGTCGCGCGCGGAGGCGTCGTGAACGAGCAAGCGCTGCTGGACGCGCTCACCTCCGGTCACCTGGCCGGTGCGGCGCTCGACGTGTATGAGCAGGAACCGCTCGGGAAGGACAGCCCGCTGCGATCGCTCCCCAACGTCGTCATGACCCCTCACCTTGGCGCATCCACGGCCGAGGCGCAGCAGAACGTCGCCATCGAGATCGCCGAGGCCGTGCGCAACTGCCTCGCCAACGGCGACCTGGCGAACGCCGTCAACCGCACGCAACTCGGTCGATAGGCCCTGAAAACACGACACCCCCGGGAGCCGAAGCTCCCGAGGGTGCGTGTTGGGTCGGCGCTCCCCCCAGAGACGCCGCCCGAAGCTGCTCCCGCTCAGCCGCCGATCAACAGGCGCACCAGGCAGGCGTTGTTCTTCTGTTCCGGCGTGAGGAGCGCCAGGATCGAGGCGGCGAGCCGACGCTCCGCCTGCTTGATCGCGTCCATCGCGGCATCGGCCTTCCGGAGGATCGCCGCGACCTGCTCGCGTGACGCCCCGGCCTGCACCGCCGCGCGCGCTTCCTCATGCACCGCCTTGATCGTCGCGAGGTGCCCCTGCACCGACTCGGCGAAGGCGGCCTTGAGGGCGGCGATCTGCCGCGTCTGCTCGGCCGTCAAACCCTTGAGAACATCTCGCGAACAGGCGTCGCCGCGTCCCTTGGAGGTGATCCACGCCTGCTGGGCCGGCGTGTAGACCGCCCAGATGTCCCGCTGCAGCTTGGCCAGCGCCGTGGCGAGACGGGCGAGGATCGGCTGCGCCTTCGCTAGGACGGCCTTGACCTCCTCCCGCGTCTTGCCGGCCTTGATCGCCGCCTGCGCCTCGACCTCGATGGCGCGGAGTGCAGCCAGGTCCGCCTGGTTCGCCGCCTTGTAGGCGTCATGCAAGGCCTGGATCTGCGCCTTCTGCTCTGCCGTCAGCTTGAGACTGTCCGGAAACTCCGAGGCCCCGATGCCCGCGCGGTCCATGGCCGACGCACTGGTCGCGTCGTACTGCTGCACCAGGTCGACGGAGAGGTCGTCCAGCGCCTCCGACGTGGCCGGCGCGGTGGAATCGCTCGAGCAGGCAGCGAGCGTGGCGAGCGCGATGAGGCAGGCGAAGCGTTTCATGGACGGTGGTCTCCCGGGATGAGCACGCCGGGGGACGCGTGCTGGTCAAAGTGACGGACGAACTGGGTGCCCAACGGGGCGTTCGTGCAACTGACACGCGCGCCCCGGCCCACCCCTACACCTGACCTCGCCGATCGCGACCTACCCGATGACCAGGGTCACGGTGACGTATCCGTCGTCGTCGGCACCCTCAGCCGGGAAGATGACGTCCAGCATCTGCCAGCCCTGGGCATCCGGCTGGCCGAGGGCCAGGGGACCGACGCTGGCCGTGCTCGGCTCCACCGTGATGCGGTCGATCGTCGCCGCGGCGCGCAAGCGAAGCTGGTACGTCTCGCGCGCCCGCCCCTGGACGGTGACGACGTGGCGGCCACCAACCAGCCGTTCGCTGATGATGCGAAGGGCGCGGGACCGCGCACCGATGCGCGGCGCCTCGGTGGTGCTGACGACCTCCACGCCGCCGTCCCAGCTGGTCCCCAGGCGCAAGCGTTCGCGCAACCGCGCCGTGGACGCCTGCACGACCGCGCCCGGGAACTGCTGCACGGGGCCCGCCCCCGGCACCATGGACTGCACGTTCGTCGCGCCTAACGGGAGCGCCGGGGCGAAGGTGACCTCGATCGGCCGGCTCGCGTCGCCCGCGGTGCGCCACACCTCGGCGGTGATGACCCCGCGGCGGCGCCGCATCACCACGGAGAGCCGGTCGTCACCGACCGCGACCTGGTCCACGCGCAGCGAGTCCCAGTGGGCCGGCAGGCGCGGGGCCAGGGTGACCCGCCCCGCCGGCGCGTCCACCTCGAGCCCCAGCAGCCCGCGCACCAGGGGCGTCAGCACCATGGACGTCGCAAAGAACTGGTGCGGGACAGCGGTATCGAGCGGCTTGTACACGCGGCCCGAGATGACCTCGGGATTCCGGCCCAGGGCGTCGGCGAACCCGGTCCGGGCAATCGCCGAGAGGGCGAAGAAGCCGGCATGCGCGTTGTAGTACCGGTAGTGGGCCAGCGAGACCCACCCGGTGACGAATGGCCAGACCGCCCCGTTGTTGTAGTGCAGCGGGTCAAACAGGGAACTGCGGGCCGAGAGCGGCCGTGCGCCCCAATCCGTCATGATCTCCGCGCTGGCCAGCCGTGCGGCCATCTGCGCGCCGTTGGTCGCATCAAAGACATCAAACGCCATCGCCGTCGCCGGCCAGGACGTGAGGTTCTCGTTGATCTTCCCGCCCTCCAGCAGCGCAAAGGCGTACTGGCCCAGCTGCGGTAGCCACAACCGCTGCTCCATGGTTCGCAGGGCCTTCGCGCGAATTGCCCGGGCCTCACTCGCGAGCGCGGGCTCGCGCATCACCTCGGCCAACCGGGCAAAGCGGTCGAGCGCGGCCACCCACACGCCGGACAGGTACACGTCGGAGATAATCCCAACCTGCAGGTCACCGACCTCGAGCGCCCCGGCCCCGGCGATCGGGTTCTCCATCAGCCCGTCCCCATCCGAGTCCGCGCGCTTCGACCAGTCGTAGGCCTTGCGCACGTTCGGCCACAACTCGCGGACCAGCGCCGTATCCGCCGTCTGCTTCCAGTACTCGCCAAAGGCCAGCACCCAGAACGGCGTGGTGTCGCCGTGGTAGAACGCATACGGATACGCCCCAAACCAATCAATCTTCTTTGCCCCCTGGGAGATCTCGTGCGTGATCTTCCCGTCGGCGCGCTGGTACTTCGCAAAGAAGCGGAAGACCCCATCGCGCACGAGGTCCCGCTGGCCCACCGCGCTCATCCCGAACGAGTTGATCGCCGCGTCGCCACCAAAGAACCACCCAAACCCCGGCCGGTCACTCGCTGAGCCCGAGAGGCCGTAGCCCGCCACGAGGCCGCAACCCAGGTCCGGGTTGCACACCATCGACTCGTCCAGGTTGACCTTGGCCCACTCGAACGCACCATTGAGCAGCGGATCCGGTGTCGTGACCCGCAGGGTGGTCTCGCGCAGGCGCGCATAGTGCGCCACACGCTTCTGCCACTCGGCGCGCGCCGCACCGGGGGCTTGCATGCGATCGTAGAGCGCGCGGGCCGAATCACGCGGCATCTCGCCGCCGGCCATCACGATCGGGATGAACGCCTCGTGCAGGTTGATGTTGCCACCGGGAGGCTCCCCCAGGCGCGGCTCGGTGTACTGCTGGCTGCGATCCCCCACCCCGATCGTGAACTGCGGCGGCGCGGCGGCGAGCATGTGGGCCGGCACGTCGGACGCGCGGGTCACCGCCGGGGAGCCGAGGAACGCGTTGACCTGCCGGCGGCTCTCCGAGAACAGGAAGGCCCTGGCCGAGGGGTTCCAGGCCACGTACTGGCCACCTAACGATGCGGGCCAGGCGTAGTGGATGTCGGGCCGGAAGGTGGCAATCACCTCGAGGGGACGAATGGCATCCACCTCCAGCAGCATGATCACCGCCGGCGCATCGAGCGCACTGAACACGGTCTGCTTGACCGTGAACGTCTCGTAGGAGTACTCGATCGTCACGCCCTCAGGGCGCACCGTGACGTGCCGCGCCACATCCCGCGCCGGGATCGGCTGCGTGTACTTTGGCACCCGGAATTCCAGCTGGAAGTCGTGCAGCCACTTGAGCGGCCACGACCAGAGCTCGAACCGGCCGTCTTCGGTCCCCATGGCGATCGCCCGCCGCCCGGCGGAGGCGACGTACGCTCCCGGCCGGACATCGCCCTGCAAGGCAATCGGCGACCGGCCAAGGTCAAAGGCCGGGATCACCTGGGCCGAAAGCGGCCAGGCCAGGGCGAGGCTGGTCCAAACCAGGCGGGAAACGACACGAGTCATGACGGGGCCGGAGCGGGTTCACGGGCAAATGTGGATGCCCCGCGTGCGGGCGTCTATCCTTGGGGAGTCCCTTCCCCAGCCGATATGCACGCTGCCCGACGTCGTCCCGCGCTCATCTCGTCACTCCTGGTGGCATCCCTGGTGATGCCGCACCGGGCACCGGCCCAGGGAAATCCATCGCTCGAGACACGCGTCGACTCCGTCTTTGCCCGGTGGTCGACCACCACCCCGGGATGCGCCGTGGGGGTCAGCCAGCGCGGTCGCACCCTGCTGACCAAGGGCTACGGGATGGCGAACCTGGAGTACGGAGTCCCGTTAGGCGCGGGCAGCGTCATGGAATCCGGGTCGGTCGCCAAGCAGTTCACGTCCGCCGCCATCGTCCTCCTCCAGCTGGACGGCAAGCTCAAGCTGGACGACGACATCCGGACCTACCTGCCGGAGGTGCCCGACTTCGGCACCCCGATCACCATCCGGCACCTCCTCACGCACACCAGCGGCCTGCGCGATCAATGGGGATTGCTCCTGCTCACCGGAAACCCGCCCGGGGTGCAGGTGCACACGCTGCCACTCATCCTCCACCTGGTCACCCGCCAGCAGGAGCTCAACTTCCGCCCGGGGGCCGAGTACCTCTACAGCAACACCGGCTACGCCCTCGCCGCGATCATCGTGGAGCGCGTCTCGGGGCGGAGCCTCGCGCAATTCTCCCGGGAGCGGATCTTCGGGCCCCTGGGGATGACCCACACGGAATGGCGCGACGATCACCAGCGAATTGTCGCGGGCCGCGCCACCGCGTACCAGCGGCGTCCCAACGGGAGCTACGCCACACTGATGCCCTTCACCAACGTGTACGGGAACGGCGGGCTGCTGTCCACCATGGACGACCTCCTCAAGTGGAACGAAGCGTTGTCCGCGGGGACGGTCCCCGGCGGCAAGGCGCTGGTCGATGCGCTCGAGGGACGCATGCGCTTGACCTCGGGCGTCACGATCCCCTACGCCCTCGGCCTGCGACATGACACGTTCCAGGGGCGTCGCGAGATCGCGCACAGCGGGTCGACGGCGGGATACTCCACCTACATGACGCGCTTCCCGGACGACGGCGTCTCCATTGCGGTGTGGTGCAACGCCTCGGACGCCAACCCGACCCCTGCCGCACGTCGCATTGCGTCATTCCTCCTGCCCGCGGCGCGCCCCACCGCCCAACCGACGGCGGCAACCGCCGCTGAGGCCGCCCCGTGGGCGGGGCGATACCGAAACGAGGCCACCGATGACCTGTTCGAGGTGATGGCGGGGGCCGGCGGGATGGTGATCCGCATGCCCGGCGGCACGAGCGTCGCCCAGGCGGCAGGGCCAGCGACCTACCGCACCACGAACAGCAACACCTTCGCGTTCCGCGGGACCGGTGCGGATCGCCAGGCCCTGGTCACCGATGAGGACGGGGTCGCGCGCGAGTTCCGCATCTCGGAAGCGCCCGCCGCGTCCAGCATCCGCCTCGACGACTACGTGGGCACCTACCGATCAGCAGAAGTGCGAGCCGACTACGTGATCCGGGCGGAGGACGGCAAGCTGGTGCTGCGATACGAGCACCTGCCACCCGAGACGTTGGCGCCCAGCTATCGCGACGGCTTCAGCGGCAGCGGCCGGACCGTGCGCTTTGTGCGCGACCCGGCGGGACGCGTCACGGAACTGCGGGTCTTCGCCGGGCGCGTGCGCAACGTGAGGTTTGTCCGCCTCGCGGGTGGCTGAGCCCTCCCTGGATCCACAGTCCGTCGGACTGATTGCCGCGTCCGCCCTGCTCCACGCCGGGTGGAACCTGCTCCTCAAGCGTGCGGGGGGCAGCCAACTGGTCGTCGCCTTGTCGAAGGTGGCCGAGGCGCTGGTCTTCGCACCGTTCTTCCTGTGGACCGCCGCGGATGGGCTGCCACCATGGCCGCGCGTGGCACTCCTCGTGGGCGTCGCGGCCACGGGCGTCCTCGGGAACTACATCGCGCTTGCCGCCGCCTACCGACGCAGTGACCTGTCGCTCGTGTATCCCGTGTCGCGCGGGGCCGCGCTGGTCTTCCTCCCGGTGCTCGGCGCGCTCTTCCTTGGCGAACGGCTTGGGGCGCGCTCCGTCGCGGCCCTCGCCCTGATCATTGCGGGAATCGTCGTCCTGCAACTCCCCGCGCTCGATCGACGCGCGTGGCGCACGCTCACCGCGGCCATGCGACAGCCGGCGATCGGGTACGCCGTGCTCGCGGCATTCCTGACGGCGACGTACACGGTGTGGGACAAGGTGGCCCTGCGCGAGATGGCCCCCTTTGCCTACATGTACCTCTATACGGTCGTGGTGGCGGCGGCATACGGCGGCTGGGTGGTCCGCCACGTGGCCACCGCGGACCGTCAGGCCACCTGGCGCGCCCATCGCGGCGCCATCGTCGGCATTGGCGTGATGAACATGCTCTCGTACGGACTGACCTTGCTCGCGCTCCAGCAGGGCACATCGAGCCTGGTCATCGGGTTGCGGCAACTGAGCATTGTCGCCGGCGTCTTCCTGGGATGGGTGGTGCTCCGGGAGCGCATCACCTGGCCACGCCGCATCGGGGTCGCGATGATCGCGACGGGCTGTGTGTTGATCGCCATCCGCTAAACGCAAACGTGGGCCGACCCGAATGGGCCGGCCCACGTGTCGTACGGCGGTGTCGCCGTCTTATCCGATGAACCGTGCGATGATGGCGCCGAGGGCGATGAGCCCAAGCGCCCCGCCGACGAGCATCGGGGAGCTGAGGGTCACCTCACGACGGAGCCAGGACTCGGTCGCCCGGGCTGGCGCGACGCGATGGATCTCCGACATGATCTGCGCCTGGACGTGCGCCGGCGTCACCATCTGGCGACGCACCGCCGTCTCCTCGCCGATCCGACGCCAGAACTCGACCGACCGGGCGGCATCACCGCGCAGGTTCGCAGGCTCCGGCAGCTCACCGTCGAGCCACTTGTTGATCACATCGCTCGTCGCCACCGGTGCCAGGGGCACCTCGCGATCTCCAAGGGCACCCAGGTCGTCCGCCGGACGCATGGGACGCTCGCGATCGCCGCGACCACCACGTTCAATATTGAAGTCAGTCATGAGGCGTACTTCTCCTCCAGGAGTGCCTGGAGCGCCTCGCGCGCGCGGTGTACGCGCATCTTGAGCGCCCCAACAGTAGTTGCCAGCAAGTCCGCCATCTCCTCGTACGACCGGCCTTCCACATGCTTCATGATGAAGGCCTCCCGGAGTGAGGCGGGGAGTTGTGACAACGCGCCGTCCAGGTCCATCCGCAGCTCCGACCGGTCCAGCTCCTCTTCCGGCGTCGCGTACGTGGTGGGCTGGTCATCTTCCTCATAGCTCAGGTGCGTCCGGCGAATGTTCTTCAGCCAGTCCTTGCACCCATTGGCTACGATCCTGAACACCCAGGCATCGAAACGCCCGCGCACCTCGGAGAGATGATGGTACGCCTTGATGAACGAGGTCTGCAGGATGTCCTCAGCGACGTCGGGACTACCGGTCATGCCGAGCGCATGACGGTAGAGCGGGTCGCTGTATCTCTGGATGAGAATCCCGAAGGCGTCGCGGTGTCCAGCGAGCACCCTCGAAATGATCTCCTGGTCGGCCTCGATCGGCTCGACCAGTGCGGCGGGCACCGTGGTTTTCACGGCGGCAGCATAACCGCTTTTACGCGGTCTCGACAGTCCCAGAGAGGGGATTGGCGCGTACGCAATCGTCGTCACGTTTGAGTGACGCACGAAGGGTCACGGCGTCACGCGCCCGCGGAGACCGCGGAGCCAAAGGCCTCCCAACCACGAGCGTGCACCAGGGCGGAGTGCTCGCCGAGGCGCGGCGGGGGGCGCCTGGGAACCCCCTCCGCGAGCGGCATGACGCCGGTCAGGGGGCTCGCATCGACGTCGGTGAGGGCCTCCGGAACTGAGCGGACGACCCCGGCCGGCACCCCAGCCTGCTCCAGGGCGCTGACGAGCTCTGCCGCCACTCGGCCGGCCACCGCCGCCGAGATGGCGGCGACGACGCGTTCGCGTTCCGCCAGCCGACCGGCATTGGTCGCGACCGCGGGATCTCGCGCCAGCGCGTCGAGACCGAGGACGCGGCACAGGCCAGCCCACTGGCCGTCGTTCCCAACGGCGATGACCACCGAGCGATCCCGCGCGGCAAACAGCTGGTAGGGCACGAGGTTGGCGTGGGCGTTCCCCCATCGCCGCGGCGGCTGGCCACTGACGAGGGTGTTCTGGGCGACGTTCACGAGTGCGGCCGCCGCCGAGTGGTACAGCGAGACAAAGAGCCGGCGGCGCTCGGGGGGGAGTGCACCCGTGGCGCGAGCGGCCAACGCCGCGAGGATCGCGATGGTGGCGTCCTTGGCGGCGAGGACATCGGCCAGCGCCACGCCGACTTTCATGGGGGCGCCATCGGGCTCGCCGGTGATCGACATCCACCCGGCCTCGCCCTGGACCACGAAGTCGTACCCGGGCCGCGAGGAGTCAGGGCCGAAGCCGGTGAGCGTGCACCAGATCAGGCGGGGGTACAGGGCGAGGAGTTGCTCCGGCAGGCAGCCACGCCGTTCGAGGGTGCCCCGCCGGAAGTTGTCGATGACGACGTCGGCGCCGGCGACCAGGCGCCCGAGCTGTTCGAGCCCGGCACCGGAGTCGAGGTCGAGGGTGATGCCGAGCTTGTTGCGGTTGCAGCAGAGGTAGTAGGCGCTCTCGCCGCGGGGGTCGAAGGGGGGTCCCCACCCCCGAGATTCGTCGCCGGATCCGGGCCGTTCGACCTTGATGACGTTTGCTCCGAGATCTCCGAGGGTCATGCCACACAGCGGCCCGGCGAGAACTCTGCTCAGGTCGAGAACGTTGACCCCATGAAGCATTAGTGGCTCCTTTGTGTTGCTATTAGGTAGCTAATTCAGACCGTGCGACCCGCGCGAATCGCGGCAAATTCTAGCTCCAAAGTGCATCCGACCGCCTTGCGTATCCGGCGGAAAATCATATACTTAGCGCGCTCGACAGCCTGCGCATCGGCCTCGCCTGTCGGGCCTCCTACATCCCCGCCACTCGCCGCGCGTGCGAGCCACTCAGGCTCGCGGGCGCCGTGGAGCAAAATTGATGTCCGAAAATTTGACGCCCGAAACAGCCGGAAGCGACGTCCCAGAGACGGCGCCGGTTGCACCGCCGCCGCCAAAGCGCGGCCCTGGCCATCGTGGGCAGGATATCCGTGACACGGTCGCCGAGATGGCGGCCAAGGCCCACGAGATCAGCCTGGAAGCGGGAAGCAAGATGGCGTCGGCGATGCGCGATGTCGTCGGTGCCGCGGCCGGGATCTCGGCCTTCGCCATCGAAAGCGCCCGGGACCTCGTCAACTACATGGTCCGGCGCGGCCAGATGTCCCAGGAAGAAGCCACCAAGCTCCTGCGCGACGTCGAGGAGGCCCACGGCAAGCGACCGAAGCCGGTCGAGAAGACGGAGACGGTGAAGGCCTCCGCCAAGGCCAAGGAGCCAGCCGCTGCACCCAAGGCCGCTGCCCCCGCGAAGGCCACGGCGGTGAAGGCAGCGGAGAAGCCCGCCGAGAAGCCCGCAGCCAAGGCGGCCGCTCCTGCCAAGGCCGCCGCCGCCCCCGCGGCCAAGGCGCCGGCGAAGCCCGCCGCCAAGGCAGCGGCCAAGGCGCCAGCGAAGCCTGCAGCCAAGGCAGCGCCGAAGAAGAAGTAGGATCAGCGCTCCGCACGGAGCTTCGAATGGCGGCGTGTCGCGCGACACGCCGCCATTCGTTTCATTACCAGCCCATGCGAACCGTCACTGCACGCGCGCCAACCCGCATCGACTTCGGCGGAGGGTGGACCGACGTTCCACCGTTCTGCGACGAGCGCGGTGGACGCGTCTGCAACCTGGCGATCGATCGCTACGCCACCGTGACCCTGACGGCGGCACCAACCTCAGCCACCGACGTGCGTGCGGCCGCGGATTCGCCGTTGGCCCAGGCGGCCACGCGCCGCGCCGGTGTGCGCGGTGTCCGGTCGACCCTGCGCAGCGACTTCCCCACCGGGGCAGGACTTGGTGGCTCGTCAGCCGTCGGGGTTGCGATGGTCGCGGCGCTCCGTGCCTGGCAGGGCCAGTCGGTCACCGACCTGCAGGCCATCGTCCAGGACAGCCGCGCCGTGGAAACCGAGGAACTCGGGATCGCGGGGGGATGGCAGGATCACTACGCGGCCGCGCACGGCGGGGCGCTCGACCTGACCTTCGGGGTGAGCACCACGGTGCACCCCATCCCCCTCAGCGACACCACGCGGCGCGCACTCGAGGCGCAGTGTCTGGTGCTGTACACCGGCCAGTCACGCATCAGCGGCGACACGATCACCGCCGTCCTCGATGCCTACGCGCGCCGCGATGCGGCGGTGACCAACGCCCTGCTGCGCATACAGGCCCTCGCCGGCGACATGGCCGGCGCCCTCGCGGCGGGTGACCTGGACGCGTTAGGCGACGCGGTCCGGGACCACTGGGCGCACCAGCGTGCGCTCCACCCGGCGATCACCACGCCGCAGATCGACGCGATCGTCGACCTGGCGACGCGCCACGGCGCGCGGGGGTGCAAGGCCCTCGGCGCTTCGGGCGGCGGGTGCGTCGCCGTCCTCGCTCCCCCGGGGCAGGTCGACGCCATCCGCGAGGCCATCGCCCCGCTCGGGCGTCTCCTGAACTTTGCCGTGGACCTCGACGGCGTCACGGTCACGGAACAGCCCACATGACCCTCCCCGCCCGCGGCGATGCCCGCGCGCTCCTCCAGGGATTGGTGCGCCACGACTCGCGCAACCCGTCGTTATGCCCGGGCGCCCCGGGAGAAGGCCCCGTGGCCACCTGGCTCGCCGAGGTGCTCACGCAGTGGGGCATGGCGGTCACCCTGCAGCCGGTGGCCCCCGGCCGCCACAACGTGATCGCGCGCGTCGGCCCATCGGATGGGCCAGGCCGCAGCTTGATGTTCAATGGCCACCTCGACGTGGTGGACGTCGGGCAGATGGTGCATGCGCCGTTCGACGCCACCATCGAGGGCGACCGGATGTTTGGCCGTGGCACCTCCGACATGAAGGGGGGCGTGGCGGCCATGTGCGCCGCCGCAGCACGCGTTGCCTCACAGCTCAACGGCCCGCTGATCGTCGCCGGGGTGGTCGACGAGGAATACGAGAGCCTGGGCACGCGCGCCCTCATCGCCAGCGGGCACCGCGCCGACGCCGCGATCGTCACGGAGCCAACCCGACTCACCATTGGCCCGGCCCACCGGGGATTCACCTGGGTGGAGTTCGAGTGCTCGGGCGTGGCGGCACACGGCAGCCGCTATGACCTCGGCGTCGATGCCATCGCCCACGCGGCCGCGCTGCTCGCCGAGCTGGGGCGCCTGGAAGCCACGGTCCTCGCCACCCGTCATCACCCGCTGCTCGGCCGCCCGTCGCTGCACGCGGCGACCATCAGCGGCGGCACGGGGTGGTCCACCTACCCGGATCGCTGTGTGCTGCGCATCGAGCGCCGCACCCTGCCCGGCGAGTCAACGCCCGAGGTCCTGGCCGAATTCGGACGGGCCTGCGATGCCGTCCGCGCGGAGATCCCGGCCCTCCGCGTGACGATGCGGCATGTCCTCACCCAGGCCCCCAGCGACGTGGCCGCCGACGCACCGATCGTCACGTCGTTAGGCACCGCCCTGCGGGCCGCCGGCGCGCCAGCCCCCCTCGCGGGGGTGACGGCGTGGACGGACGCGGCGCTGCTCAACGCCGCCGGGATCCCGGCCATCTGCTTTGGCCCGGGCGACATGGGGTTGGCCCACGCCGACGAGGAGTACATCTCGCTGGACGAAGTGGATCGCGCGACCGATGTCCTCGCCCGGCTCGCCCTCGACTGGACCACGGCACCCTGATGGCATTCTCCCATGCCCAGTACGACCTCCTCGAGCGCGCCGTCGCCCGCGAGGAGCGCATTGCGGTCGTGCGACGCGGCGTCACGTGGATCATCGTGGCGCAGCGACTCGAATACCACGCCGGGCGCGAGATCCTGATTGCACGCCACCCATCGACGGGCGACCCCATGTCCTTCTCGATCGACGACATCGAACGCATCGAGGTCATCCGTTGACCGCCGAGCGCCGACCCCTGGTGGCCGTCTACGCCGACGAATCGTGCCTCGGTAACGGAAAGGAGGGGGAAAACCCGGGCGGGGCCGGCGTCCTGGTCGAGTTCCCCCACAACGACACCCTGCTGCGTCGCGCGCTCTGGGTGTCGGAACCCGCGACCACCAACAACCGCATGGCGCTGCGCTCGGTCATCGAGGCGTGTCGCGCCCTGTCCCGCAAGGGCAACCGGTTCCGCGTGGTCTTCACCACGGATTCGCGCTACATCGTGGATGGCATGACGCGCTGGGTTCACGACTGGTCGCGACGCGGCTGGAAGCGCAAGACCGGCGCGATCGAGAACCTGGACCTGTGGCAGGACGCAGTGCGGGCCGCGTCCGGCCATGACGTGGAATGGCGTTGGGTGCGCGGCCACGCCGGACACGCCCAGAATGAGTTTGCCAACGACCTCGCGGTGCGCGCCGCGACGGAACTCAGCGCGTCCGACGGCCTGGTGGATGCCGGCTTCGACGCCTGGCTCGCGGCTCGCACCGCCGCCCGGAAGGCGTCGCGACTGGAGCCTTTTCCCGAGGCCGACGCCTTTCGCAGCTCCCGGGCGTTACCCGGCCCAGGGCACGACGTCCTCACTCCGTAGGACGTCCCACCTCCCGCGGACGCCCTGGACCCTTCCTGCGTACGTCCGATGATGTCGTTAAGCTCCACCGCCATGGATGATTGCGAACGACTGTACCGGCGGCTCGTGCATAACGTGCGGGCGTCTGCCCCCGACCTGCTGACGCGCCCGTTCGAGGTGGCCCAGCTCTACCAGCAGCTCGTGTCGTACCGGGAGAACCGGACAGCGCTCGGCTTCGCGTCGAACGACGAATACGAACTCGCCCTGCTGCAGCTGCTCGCCGGCTCGCGCGGATTCCTCGAGGGCGAGCCGGAAATGCAGCATGCCCTGCGGGCCGAGCTGGAGTCCCCCAATCCCGACCTCACGGCGTATCGCGCCTTTGCGGCGGCGGCGGTGCGTCTCGGGGCCGGCCCCCTGCGGGATGTCATGCTCCGCCCCACGCCGGAGGGATCGCGGTCGGTCAGCACGGCGTCCCCCCAGGACCAGTTCGTCATTGCTGCGCGACCGACGGAATCGGTCGAAACTCCTCCGGAGACCGTCATCCCCGCCGCGGCGCCCGCACCAGCGCCGCCGGTGCCTCCTGCGCGGGCCGCTGCGGCCCCACCACCAGCTGCTCCCCGAACCATCATGCCCGTGAGCCGTCCGGTCCCACAACCTGCCAAACCCGGCCAAGGGTGTCGTTACTGCGGGACCGGACTCCC
>JAEUJL010000048.1 GCA_016794835.1 Gemmatimonadota bacterium
AGGAAGAAACAGGCGACGGTCAGGTGATGCACCGGGCCGAACGCCGCCGGGTCCACGAACTCGAACGCCAGGAGTTCATCGAACGCCGCGCGGCAACTCGCGAGGCCGCCACGCGTCAGGCCTCCACAGGAGGCGCAACGGAGCGGCCCGCGCGACGTCATCGCACTTCGCTACCGGCTCGCCGCGAGGGAGGCCTCGCGTGCAGCGCGGAACTCATTCCCGGGGCGCCACTCCGGCCAGCGCGCCACCGTCGCGACCCGATAGCCGATGGTCATGAGGAGCTTCAGGTCGTCCACGGCACCGGTCATGATCCAGTCCGGCTTGATCTCGTCCTGCGGCTTGTGGTAGTCGTCCGCCACATACGCCTCACGCTTCTGCATTCCGTATTGCGGGTCCTTGCCGATGTAGTCCACGCCATCGCCCGCGTAGAACGCCGGGACGCCGACCTTCGCGAAGTTGAAGTGGTCCGAGCGGTAGTAGTATCCCTTCTCCGGTTCCGGGTCCGGCCGCAGCGTGCGGCCCACCTCGGCAGCGGCTGCCGACGCGACATCGTCCAGCTCGGACGCGCCGAGGCCGATGACCGTGAGGTCGCGCGTGGGTCCCCACTGGTTCAGGCCATCCATGTTGATGTTCGCCACCGTCTTCGCCAGCGGATAGAGCGGTGCGACAGCGTAGTACGCCGAGCCGAGCAGTCCCTGTTCTTCGGCGGTGACCGCGAGGAACAGGATCGAGCGCGGAGGCGGCGCCGCCTTGAAGGCCTTGGCGAGCACGAGCAGCCCGGCCGTCCCGGTCGCGTTGTCGAGGGCGCCGTTGTAGATCGAGTCGCCGTTCACCGGCTCGCCAACCCCGAAGTGATCCCAGTGGGCGCTGTAGATGAGGTACTCGCCGGCGCGCGCCGGGTCGGAGCCCGGCAGCACGGCGGCCACGTTGCGGGAGTCGACGGTGCGGAGGGTGTTGGTGAGGGTCACCGAGGCGGTCACACCTAACGACACGGGCGCGAACTCCGGCGTCGCCGCCTTCGCCTTCAGCGCGTCGAAGTCCTGGCCGGCCATGGCAAACAGGGCCTTCGCCTGGTCCAGGGTGATCCACCCCTCGACGGCGCTGCGCGACATGTTCTTGTCCGGGGTGACGAGGTCGAACTGCTCGGCCGTCTTCCCCTGCACCACGGCAAACGGGTATCCCGCCGGCTGCGTCTCATGGACGATGAGCACGCCGGCCGCCTTGTGCTTCATCCCCTGTTCGTACTTGTAGGTCCAGCGGCCATAGTAGGTCATGCGCGCGCCGCCAAACCGTGCGGTGTCGGCGAGCGGGGGATCGTTCACGAGCATCACGAGCGTCTTGCCGGCGAGGTCCGCGCCCTTGATGTCGTCCCACTGGAACTCCGGCGCTTCCACGCCGTAGCCCACGAAGACCAGTTCCGAGTTGTCCAGCGAGGCGCGCTCGGCCACATGCTTGGTCCACGCCACGTAGTCGTCGCGCCAGGTGAGCGCGCGCGACGTGCCACCCTTGCGAAAGGTCATCGCCGGGGCGCCCTGCACCGTGATCCCGACGAGCGGCACCTTCTGGATGTAGCTCCCGTCCGGGTTGCCGGGGGCGAGCCCCAACGCGCGGAACTGGGACTCGAGGTAGGCGACGGTCCGGTCCTCGCCTAACGATCCCGGCGCCCGCCCGAGCAGGGAGTCGTGGGCCAGCACCCGGATGTGCGCCATCAGCCCCGCCGTGTCGATGGCGGCGAGTCCGGCGCTCGGCACATCACCACCCGCCGGCGCCTGCTCGGCCGGGCGGCAGGCACCCGCGAGGATGATCGTAAGGATGCCCAACGCACGGCGGAACCCGGTGGACGGAGCGGTCATGGGAATGAAGAGCGGAAGGGTTGAGCTGCCAGCAGGTGCCAATGCCCGCGCGTGGCGACGGGACCCAGAGGCGATTCCCGTAATAGTGTCACCTTGCCCGCGTGTCCGCGATGGCGGCCGCCAGGAAGCTGGTGGTCGAGGGTGGGGAGGTGTCAGCGAACCCCGCGGCAACGGACGCGCCGCGGGGCACTGACTTCACTCGTACCGCAGCGCGGTCATGGGGTTCACGCGCGACGCCCGGAGGGCTGGCACGTACCCCGCGCCCAGGGCGACCACGGTGAGCAACACCGCCGAGGCAGACAACACGACGGGATCCCATCCCTGCAGGCCATAGAGCAACGACCGCGCCGCGCGCCCGAGCCCGATGGCGGCGGCGAGGCCAAGGGAGCCGCCCACCGCCGTCATGACCGCCACCTGTCGCAGCACCATCGCGCGGACGGTGCGTCCGTGGGCGCCTAACGCCATCCGGACGCCGATCTCCCGCGTGCGCTGGGCCACGGTGTAGGCCAGCACCCCATACAGCCCGATCGCCGCGAGCAGGGTCGCGAGCACCGCGAAGGCGGAGGAGAGGGTGCCAATGATGCGGTCCACGAAGACGCTTTCCCGGATCTGCTGCGGCATCGTCTTCAGCTCCTCCACCGGGAGGTCGGGATCCAGCGACTTCACCACCCCGGGAATCGCCCGCAGCACCGACGACGGATCGCCCGCCGTGCGCACATAGAAGGACAACTCGCCCATGGTCGTGTCCTGCTGGTGCGGCTGGAAGAACAGCGGCGGGATCTCATCCTTGACGCTGCTGTACTTCGCGTCCTGCACCAGGCCAACGATCTCGATGTCCAGGTCCGGGTTGCCGGTGCTCGTGGCCATGCGCTTCCCGACGGCCGCGCGTCCCAGGCCGAACTTCTTCGCGAAGGTCTCGTTCACGATCGCCACCTTCGGGCTCCCGGCCGCATCCGCCGCGGTGAACTCGCGCCCGGCCATCAACGGCATCCCCATCACGCCGAGGTACCCCGCACCAACGCGGTTCAACCGCGCATTGCTGTCGACGTCCGGGCCCGCCGTGAACCCTTCCACCGAGACGTCGGTCCCCCAGTTGCTCCCGGCCAGGAACGGCACCAGGGACGACGTGACCGCCGTGACCCCGGGCACCGCGCGCAACTCCTCGGTGAGCCGCTGGAAGAAGACCGCACTGCGCGCCCCGGAATACGCATTCAGCTCGGGGCTCACGCGGAACGTCACCATCTGGTCGACGTCGGCGCCCAGCTCAACACGATTGACGTTGCGCAGGCTGGCGATGAAGAGCCCGGCACAGGTCAGCAGGGTCATCGCCAGCGCGATCTGCGCCGTCACCAGCCCCGCACGAAACCGCGCGGCCGTGCGCGCCCCCGACGCCTGGCCGGTGCTCGAACGGATCGCCTGGATCAGGTCCGGCCGGGTGCTGTGCAGCGCCGGGAAGAGGCCGAAGGCCAACCCGGTCACCAGGGCAAGGCCGCCGGCAAAGGCCACCACGGGCCAGCTCAGGGTGAGGTTGAGGATCGTGGCCCCCTCGAACGTCATCATCGAGGCCAGCGCCGAGAGGGTCCACCGCGCCACGACGAGGCTCGCCAGCCCGGCCATCAGGGCAAGGACGGTCGCCTCGAGGAGGAGCTGGCCAGCCACCTGCCGGCGCTGGGCGCCTAACGACATCCGCACGGCCACCTCGGTGGCACGACCCGCCCCGCGCGCCAGCAACAGGTTGGCGATGTTCGCGCACGCAATCAGCAGGACGATCCCGGTCACCGCAAACAGCATCGTCAACGGCGTCTTCGCCTCCTGGTGGAACGACGACTGCCCCCGCCGCCCGTTGGTGAGCACGATCTCCCGCGCCTTGAACCGCGCCATCGTCGCCTCGCTGAACGACTCCTGCAGCGGCACCTCCACCTCCGCCAGGATCGGCTTGAACACACGGTTCAGCCCGAGCGCCGCCTGTTCCATCGTCATCCCCGGGGCGGGGCGACCGAAGAGGTAGATCCAGTAGTCCTTCCGGTCCTCAAAGCCGCGAAACCCGGGACTGACCTGGGCCCGCATGGAGATCGGGACGTACAGGTCCGGCACCTCACCCAGCGTGATCCCGTCGAAGCCGGGAGGCGCCACCCCGACGATCGTCATCGCCCCGCCGTTGATCATGACGGGTTCATTCAGCACGGTCGGATCCGCCCCCAGGGTCGTCGACCAGTACCGATGCCCGAGGACGGCGACCGGGTGCCCGCCCACGGTCTCGTCATCCGCGGGACCCAGCAACCGGCCAAGGAACGGCTGGACCCCGAGTGTCGTGAAGTACTGGCCCGACACCATGACCCCCGTCCCGCTCCGCGTCTGCTTGCGCACGCCGATGTTGGCGCCAAAGGTCCGATGCGCCGCCAACCCGGCCAGGCCGGTGTTGCCGCGCTCGAGGTCGCGGAACATCGGGTAGCTGAAGATCTCGTCGCAGTCCCCCGCCTGGTTGCACGAGGTGGAGCCCTGCATCGGCCCGGGCGCCTTGAGGTTCACCAGCTCCCCCGGGGACCTGACGGGGAGCGAGCGCACGAGGATCTGGTTGAAGAGGGAGTAGATCGCCGCGTTCGCCCCGATCCCGAGTGCGAGGGACAGGACCGCGACGGTCGTCACGAACGGGGTCCGGGCGAGCGTGCGGAAGGCAAGCCTGAGGGAGCGCATCGGCGGAGCGTTGAGGGGACGCGCGACCGTACCGGGGCGGCTCGCGCCAGGTTTCGACATCCCTACGCTTCAGAGGGTTGGCCGGACTGTTCGTCCCCGATCGCGGCGCAACGCCGTGCGGTCGCCCCATAGATTCGTGGACAGTGCATCCACCCTCGATTCCTCCCGGCATGCCGCGCCTCGTCGCCCTCCTGATCCTCGCCGCCGTCGCCTGTTCCCCGGCGGCCACGACGCCCGTCACCACGGCCCCACGCCCGGTACCGGTCACGAGCGCCACCGCACCGAGCCCGTCCGCGGCGGCCGAGGATTGGCAGCTCCTGGACGCCAGCGCCGACGGGGTGGCCGGCATCAGCCTGCGACGCGCGGAGCGTGAGCTGCTGGGTGGACGCCCGCCCCTGCGCCAGGTGGTGGTCGCCGTCATCGACGGCGGGGTCGACACGGCGCACGTGGACCTGAAGCCCGTGCTCTGGTCCAACCCGAAAGAGCAGCCGGGGAACGGCCGCGACGACGACAACAACGGGTACGTCGACGACACCTGGGGTTGGAACTTCCTCGGCGGCGCGACGGGGGACGTGAACTGGGACACCCTGGAACTCACGCGCCAACACGTGGCGTGCCTCGCCCTCTCCGCCAGCAGCGTGGCGGATTCCACGCGGGCACGCTGTGCGACCCTGGCCACGCAGTACGCGACCAAGCGCGGGGAACTGCAGGCCCAGTCGGCCCAGGTGCGGTCCGTGGACGACCTGATGACGCGCACCCTGCGCACCCTGCGGAGCGCGCTCGGCAGCGACTCCCTGACGGCGACGCGTGTCGAGGCCCTGGTCCCGACCAGTGACAGCGTGCGAAACGCGCGCTCGATGTTCCTGCGCCTGGCCCAGGCCGGCATCTCCCCGGACGCCATTGCGGAGGCCAAGGAGCAGATCGAGAGCCAGTTGACCTACGGCTACAACACCGAGTTCGATCCGCGGGGGATCGTCGGCGACAACCCGGCGGACCTGACCGAACGGCGCTACGGCAACCGCAACGTGACCGGCCCGAACGCCAAGCATGGCTCCCACGTCGCGGGGATCATCGCGGCCGCGCGCAACGGCACGGGGATCGACGGTGTGGCCGCGGGCGTGCGCATCATGGCACTCCGCGCGGTTCCGGATGGTGACGAGCGCGACAAGGATGTCGCGGCGGCGATCCGCTATGCGGCCGACAACGGCGCGCACATCATCAACATGAGCTTTGGCAAGGGGCTGTCCCCGCACAAGCCGATCGTCGACGAGGCCGTGCGGTATGCCGTCGCCAAGGGCCTGCTCTTCGTGCACGCGGCCGGCAACGACGCGGCGGACCTCGCCACGGAGACCAACTTCCCGAACCCGGCCTACGTGTCCGGCGGTCGCGCCGAGAACTGGATCGAGGTCGGCGCCTCGTCGTGGAAGGGGGGCGCCCAGCTCGCGGCCCCGTTCTCCAACTACGGAAAGGATCAGGTCGACGTCTTCGCCCCCGGGGAGGACATCAACAGCACGGTGCCGGGCGGTGGGTACTCGCGCCAGGACGGGACGAGCATGGCCGCCCCGGTCGTGAGTGGGCTCGCCGCCGTGCTCATGGGGCACTTCCCCTCCCTGACCGCAGCCCAGGTCAAGCAGGTCATCCTCGAGAGTGTCACCTCGTACAAGGACGCCCTCGTGGTGCGGCCGGGAACCCAGGACGAGCGGGTGCCGTTCGGGACCCTGTCCCGCACGGGAGGGATCGTGAACGCCTGGGCCGCGGTGCGGGCCGCGCAGGCGATGGTGCGCCCGGTCCCGTGAGCGGCTAGCCCCCGGGGCGCGTCGTCCGGCGGAGGGAGTTCCGGGCGAGCAGGGCGGACAGCAGGGTCAACACGCCGCCTAACGCCATGGCCGCCCCGGGGAAGTAGTGCGACGTCCCGGCCTCCGAGAAGAACGAGAAGACGTTGGCCATGATGAGCGGACCGAAGATGGTCGTGAAGCTCATGAGGCTGGTCAGCGCCCCCTGCAGCTCCCCCTGCTCGTTCGGCGGCACCGATCCGGAGATGAGCCCCTGGATTGCCGGGCCGGCGATCCCGCCGAGGCAATACACAAAGGTGTAGGCAAACATCTGCCAGGTGCTCGTTGCCGAGGCATAGAGGAAGAACCCGAGGCTGTACATCGCCAGCCCGATGAAGACGCTGCGCTGTTGGCCGAGGCGGGGGATGACCAGGCGAATCAGGCCGCCCTGCACCAGGGCAATCGCCAACCCGATGACGGCGAGCGAGAGGCCGATCGTCCGCTCGGTCCACCCGAACTTCTCGATGGTGTAGTAGGACCAGTTCGACTGGACCGCGTGCGCCGCGATGTTGACGAGGACGAGGGAGGCCACCAACCCGAGGATCACCGGGTGGCGTCGCAACCCGGCCAACGAACCAATCGGGTTGGCCCGCTTCCAGTCGAAGGCGCGGCGGTTCTCGGGCTTGAGCGACTCGGGGAGGATGAAGTACCCCCACAGGCAGTTGGCCAGCGTGAGCACCGCGGACGCGATGAACGGGACACGTGCCCCGTACGGGCCGAGCAGCCCGCCAAGCAGCGGCCCGAGGATGAACCCGAGCCCGAAGACCGCGCCGATCATCCCGAAGTTCTGGGCGCGCTTGTCCGGGGGAGATACATCGGCGATGTAGGCCGCCGCGGTGGTGAAGCTGGCGCCCATCGCGCCGGCAATCACGCGACTGACGAACAACCACCAGATTGTCGGCGCCACGGCCATGAAGGCGTAGTCGAGCGCAAAGCCGAGCAACGAGGCCAGCAGCACGGGGCGCCGGCCGAAGCGGTCGCTCAATCCCCCCATGATGGGGGCGCAGAGAAATTGCGTGGCCGCGTAGGCGAAGGTCATCCAGCCCCCCCAGCGCGCGGCCGCGCTCACCGGCTCACCGGTCAGGGTGGTGATCAACTTCGGCATCACCGGGATGATGATCCCCAACCCGGCCACGTCGATGAGCAGCGTGACCAGGATGAAACCGAGGGCGGGGGCGCGTTGGGCTCGCATCGGGGAGACAATGTAACCGCGGCGGCGCGACGGCTCGGCTCCCTTGCCGCCACCTTACGCCGCTCACGCACCAGCCCGCGCGATGCTATCCTCCCCCGACATGTCTGGGGATCGCCGACTGCACCTCGCCACCTGGGCGTACGCCGCGTTCTACGCGGTGTGGGTGCTGCTCATGGTGGCGGGGCTCGTCCCGCGCGCCCGCGCCAACGATCTCCTCTCGCTCGGCGCGTACTTCGTGCCGGCCATCCTGTTGTTCCGGGCCGCGCGGTCTGACCTCCGGAGCGAGCGTGAACGCGTCAGCCTCGCGATCATGGGCACCGGATGGATTGGCCCCGGGCTCTCTTACCTGGTCGCCGAAGTCCCCGGGTGGGAACTCCACCCGGTCCTTTCGCCGCTCAGCTGGGGCCTCTACTGGTCGTACTACCCCCTGGTGCTGGTCGGCCTGATGCTGCTGGCCATCTTTCCGCAGGAGCGGGGGATCCGCGCGCGGTTGGCGATCGATAGCGGACTCGTGGTGGTGGCCGCGGCGACCCTGCAATGGTACTTCGTGGTGCGCATGTACCCCGCGCGCTCCACGGCATGGGAGACGCTCAGGGCGCTCGGACCCCTGTTTCCCACGGAGCTGCTTATCGTCTTTGGGGCCGCGGTCCTCGTGTATCGCCGCGTGCCGTCGGGTGTGCGGGCGTGGCCCCAGTGGCTCGGCGCCGGCATGTTCGTCTCCGCGCTGAGCGACTTCATCTACGAATACCGGAAGGTCGTCGTCCTTCCCTGGCCCGGGCCCGCGGGAGACCTGCTCTTCGTCGTGTCCGCCGCCCTGGTGTCCAGCGCCGCCATTGCCGCGGGCACGCGGCCGGAGGAGCCTTCGCGGCCGGAGCCCGAGCCGCTCCCCGGCCTCGTCGGCCTCCCCTATGTCGCGATCACCTGCGTCGGGCTGCTCCTCGCGATGGAGGCGGCGCGGGGCGGGCTCAGTGAACCGGTCGTCGGCCTCGTGGCGGGTGGGGCAAGCCTCGTCGTCCTGGTGATCGCGAAGCTCGCCATCGAGCAGCGATCGCTCGCCGCGGCCCACGCACGACAAGCCGCACTCGACGCCCGCTTTCGTGCCCTGGTCCAGCGCTCGACGGACGCGATCCTCGTTGTCGCATCGGATGGCACCATCGCCTACGCGAGCCCGGCCTTTGCCCGCCTCGTGGCCATCAGCAGCGACCCCACGGGGGAGACGCTCACCGCGCTCGTGCCCGCCGCACCGCCCGCCGCGGCGCTCGTCGCGGGATCGGCGCAGGGGCACCCACAACGCTGGGAGGTGAACGCGAACGGCGCCCGCCGCACCCTGGATGCGGTGATCTCGGACCTGCGCCACGACCCGGCCGTCGCCGGCTTTGTCGTCAACCTGCGTGACGTGACCGAACAGGTCCAGCTGGAGCAGCGCCTGCGCGACGCGCAGAAGCTCGAGGTCGTGGGCCGCCTGGCGTCCAGCGTCGCCCACGACTTCAACAACCTGTTGACCGTCGTGATCGGGAATGCCTCGCTCGCGCTCGCCCAACCCGCGGAGCGCACGCGGCCCCAGTGGGACGCGGTCCGTGGCGCGGCGGAGCGCGGCGCGGCGCTGGCGCGCCAGCTGTTGTCGTTAGGCCGTCCCACGCCGCGCAGTGGCGCCGTCATCGACCTGCGCCGCGAGATGGAGCGCATCCTCGAGATGCTGCGCACCATCCTGCCGTCGTCCCTCCAGGTCCGGTTGAGCGTGCCGTCGACGCCCGTCCCCGCCCCGATCGCCGCGAGCGAACTCGAACAGGTGATCCTGAACCTCGCGCTCAATGCCCGCGACGCGATGAGCGGGGCCGGCACCCTGAGCATCACCCTGGAGGCGGACCGGCCCGGCGGGACCTGCACCGTCCGCGTCATCGACACCGGCGTGGGCATGGACGAGTCGACGCGCGCCCGTGCGCTGGATCCCTTCTTCACGACCAAGGCCCCGCACGAGGGCACGGGCCTCGGCTTGTCCACGGCCTTGCAGGTGGTGCGAAGTTGCGGGGGAGAGCTCGCGATCTCGTCGCACCCCGGACAAGGCACCACCATCACGATCACGTTACCCTGCCTCGACGGCGTC
>JAEUJL010000054.1 GCA_016794835.1 Gemmatimonadota bacterium
CCCGCTGCCGATCGCGGTGATGATCGTGCGGATTTCCTCGTTGGAGAGGACCTTGTCGATCCGGGCCTTCTCCACGTTGATGATCTTTCCGCGCAGCGGGAGGATCGCCTGGAATTCCCGATTGCGGCCCTGCTTGGCGCTTCCGCCGGCCGAGTCGCCCTCGACGAGGAAGACTTCGCACAGCGCCGGGTCGCTCAGGGAGCAGTCGGCCAGCTTGCCGGGGAGGGTCCCGATGTCGAGCGCCGACTTCTTGCGCGTGAGGTCCCGCGCCTTGCGGGCGGCTTCGCGGGCGCGCGCGGCCGACACCGCCTTCTCGACGATGATGTTCGCGACGCGCGGATGCTCGTCCAGGTAGGTGCCGAGCCATTCGTTCACCAGGGTCTTCACCGCCGACTCCGCCTCGGAGTTGCCGAGCTTCGTCTTCGTCTGCCCCTCGAACTGCGGCTCGCGCACCTTGATCGACAGCACCGCGGTCAGCCCCTCGCGTACGTCCTCGCCGCTGAGGGTGAAGTCGGCCTTCTTGAGGAAGCCGCCCTTGGCGGCGTAGTCGTTGATGCGTCGCGTCAGCGCCGCCTTGAAGCCCGTGAGGTGGGTGCCGCCCTCGTGCGTGTTGATGTTGTTCACGAAGGTGAACACGTTCTCGTTGTAGCCATCGTTGTACTGGATGGCCAGCTCGATCCCGATGTCGTCGCGCTCCGTGTCGACGTGCAGGACCTCGGTGTGCAGCGGCTTCTTGTTGCTATTGAGGTGCTGCACCATCTCCTTGAGGCCGCCCTTCGCGTGGAAGGTCTCCACCTTCGCCGGGTCCTCGCGCTCGTCGCGGAGGGTGATGGTGACGCCCTTGTTGAGGAACGACAGCTCGCGCAGGCGGCTCGCCAGCGTGGCATAGTCGTACTGCAGCTCCGAGAAGATCTGCGCGTCCGGCTTGAAGTACACGCGCGTGCCGCGCTCCCGCGCCCCCACCTTCCCGGTCACCTTGAGCTTCGTCGTGGTGTTCCCACGCTCGAAGTCCATGTAGTACTCCTTGCCGTCGCGCTTCACCCACACCTTCAGCTGTTCGGACAGCGCATTCACGACGGACACGCCGACCCCGTGCAGGCCGCCGGACACCTTGTAGCTGTCCTTGTCGAACTTGCCGCCCGCGTGCAGCACCGTCATCGCGACTTCCAGCCCCGGCATCTTCTCGGTGGGGTGGATGTCCACCGGAATGCCGCGCCCGTTGTCCGAGACCGTGATCGAGTTGTCGCCGTGAATCGTCACGGCCACGGTGTCGCAATGGCCGGCCAGCGCTTCGTCGATCGAGTTGTCGACCACCTCGTACACGAGGTGGTGCAGGCCGCGTGACGACGTGGAGCCGATGTACATCCCGGGCCGCTTTCGCACGGCCTCGAGCCCCTTCAGGACCTGGATGTTCTGCGCGTCGTAGTTCTTCGACATGTGTGCCCGGACAAGGAAATGGGGCGATGACATCGCCCCGAAGATCCGCCGAAACGAAGGACGGACTGACGGGCGAAACCTAGTGGAAAACTCCGGATCAAGCAACCGCGTGGCGTGCGGCCTAAATGTCTGGCCGATAACGCTTTAGCGCATTATGGCCCAGCGAATCCGGCGCAATGGTTTGCTCCCACTCACGCGGTTCAGGTTCTCCAGCAGCTCGCGCTCCATGAATGTCAGCTCGTTGAGCCAACCCGCGGTCCGGGCCACCGCGAACAGGGTCCCGTCCTCGGAGATCGAGATCGCTCGTGTGACCGCCGCGAGCTCGGGGCCCACCAACTCCGGCCAACGCGAAATGACATCCGACTGCTGCACGCGTTCGCCCAGGCCGCTGCGCCGCAGGAACGTCGCCAGCGCCTCGCCGAGTCGCTCCGCATCGCCCCCGCGCTTGTCACCGCCCGACATCGATCACCCCATCACGAATCGTCCACCGCTCGAGCGCGGTGAAGTCGGCCGGAACCTCATCGGCCCGCGGGACCACCAGGACACGCTGGACATCCTCCATGCGCCGCAACATCGCCAGGATGCGCTCGACACGCGAGCGATCGAGCTCGGCAAAGGGATCGTCCAGGAGCAGGATCGGGCGCCGGTGCAGGGCGGCACACAGCGTCTCCCAGGCGATCAGCCGCAGCGCGAGCGCGATCGTGCGTTGCTGGCCGGCGCTGGCGAAGGCCCGCACCGACCGCCCGCCGTGCAACAGGCGCACGTCATCCCGGTGGGGACCCACCTGCGTCATCCCACGCCGCACGTCTTCCGCGCGGCCCGCGGCCAGGCTGGAGCGCAGGTGGTCGGCGAGCGTGGATTCCGTGCCCTCCAGGGCGTCGCCCTGTCCGGTGTGATGGCGCATGGTGGCCACCGCGGTCTCTCCCATCTCCGCGCAGTACCGGGTGAAGGTGCCGGCCCAGGTGGAGGTCCACTCGCGGCGCATGACCCACAGGACGGCACCTGCCGTTGCCAACGGCCCTTCCCACACCGACGCCTCGGCGGATTGGGTCGCCGTGGCCGGGGCGCGCAGCACCACGCTCCGCTGCGCGAGGGCGTGCCGGTAGCGCTGCAGCGCCTCGAGGTACCGCGGGGAGGTCGCCGCGAGCAGGCTATCGAGGAACTGCCGCCGCTCCCTCGGCGCCCCCTGGACCAGCTCGGCGTCACGCGGGGAAAGCACGACCGATGGGATCGCCGCGAAGGCATCCGCGAGGCGGCTGACCGGCGTGCCATCCATCACGATGCGCTTCGCTCGCGTCCCTCGCTCGGCGCCAATCCCCAACGTGTGACAGCGGGCGCCGTCGGCCGCGTAGGCGAGGTGGAACGTGTCCTCGTCGAATCGCACCACCTCGCGGTCCGGCCCGCCGCGGAACGGCCGCAACGCGTGGGCGTAGTGGATCGCCTCCAGCAGGTTGGTCTTGCCGTGACCGTTCGCGCCGACGATGACGGCGCCCGCGGCGGGCCACGTGAGGTCCGCCGCGCCGATGTTCCGGAAGTTGCGCAACGCCAGGGTCCGCAGGCGCACCGTGACGCCGGGGGCCGGCGCGTCTGCTGTCATGCGTGCCTAACGACCCGTGAAGGCGGGCGGACGCTTGTCCAGGAAGGCGGCCGTCCCCTCGCGCATGTCCTGCGTCCCCGCCAGGATGGCGAACTGGTTCGCCTCGAGGTTCAGGGCCTCGTCGAGCGGCGCATCGTAGCCGAACTGCACGGCCTCGATGCACATCGCCACGGCCAGGGGACCGTTCGCCATGATCTGGCGCACCAGCGCATCGGCCCGCGCCAGGAGGTCGGCGGCCGGCAACACCTGGTTGACCAGCCCGATGCGGAACGCCTCGGCCGCGTCGATCATCTCGCCGGTGAGGAGGAGCTGCAGCGCGCGGCCCTTGCCGACCAGGCGTGGGAGGCGCTGGGTTCCCCCGTACCCTGGACAGATCCCCAGCTTGACCTCCGGCTGGCCGAACTTCGCGAACTCCGATGCCAGGCGAAAATGGCACGACATCGCCAGCTCGCAGCC
Organism: Gemmatimonadota bacterium; assembly: GCA_016794835.1. Classification (GTDB taxonomy): domain Bacteria; phylum Gemmatimonadota; class Gemmatimonadetes; order Gemmatimonadales; family Gemmatimonadaceae; genus RBC101. The sequence goes on from JAEUJL010000054.1 coordinate 3,491, forward strand.
CCCACCGAGGGCGAACCCGTTCACCGCGGCGATCACCGGTTTCCGGGATCGCTCGAACATCGCGAAGATCCGCTGGCCGCGCAGGGCGCGCCTCTTCGCATCCACCGGGGTCTGGGTGGCCAGCTCGGAGATGTCGGCGCCCGCGATGAAGGCCTTGCCCGCCCCCGTGACGATCATTCCGCCGATGTCGTCCCGGGTGGTAACCTCCGTGATCGCCTGCTCGAGCTCGCCAATGGTTGCGGCGTTCAGGGCATTCAGCTTGTCGGGTCGGTTGACCGTGAGCGTGGCGACGCGATCGTTGACGGTGAACGTGCAGTTGGTGTACATGCGGAAGCGCGGCTGGAGTGGGACCGGTAATCTAGGCGAGAGCCCGGTCGCCGGACCCCCGTCGCCCGCGCCTTGCCTCTCCTGACGACCTGTGACCACACCCATCGAAGCTGTCCGCTGGAGCCCGGCCGCCGACGCGGTCCGCATCATCGACCAACGCCGGCTCCCGGAGCACTACGAGGAGCGCGACCTGCGGACCCTCGACGAGGTGGTGGAGGCGATCCAGACGCTCAGCGTGCGTGGCGCCCCCGCGATCGGGGTCTGTGGTGCGATCGGGCTGGCCGTCGTGGCCGCCACTGCCACGAGCGACCCGGGGGCCTTTCCTCAGGAGCTGCGGCGCATGGCCACCGCCATCCGGGACGCGCGCCCGACGGCCGTGAACCTGGCGTGGGCCGTCGACCGGGTCATGGCCCGTGTCGAGTCCCTCGCCGACCGGGCCACCATCCTCGCGGTGCTTCGGGAGGAGGCCACGCGGATCCTCGACGAGGACCGCGCGATGTGCCGCGCGATCGGGGAGCATGGGAGTGCGTTGATCAGCGACGGCGCGCGCATCCTGACCCATTGCAACGCCGGCGCCCTGGCGACCGGGGGGATGGGAACCGCGCTGGCGCCCATCTATGTGGCCCACGCGAAGGGGCACCGCGTCGCCGTCTTTGCCGATGAGACCCGTCCCTTGTTGCAGGGCAGTCGTCTCACGGCCTGGGAGCTGGCGCGCGCGGGCGTCCCCGTCACGGTCATCTCGGATAACATGGCAGCGAGCGTGATGCGGAGCGGGATGATTGACCTGTGCATCGTGGGAGCTGATCGCATTGCCGCGAACGGCGACGTGGCGAACAAGATCGGGACGTACGGCGTGGCGGTGCTCGCGCGACATCACGGGATCCCGTTGTACGTGGCCGCGCCGACCTCCACGATCGATCCCGCCACGGCCACCGGGGCGGACATCGTGATCGAGCAGCGTTCGCCGGATGAGGTCGCGGTACCCTTCGGACATCGGATCGCCCCGGTCGAGGCAGCCATTCACAACCCGGCCTTTGACGTGACCCCGGCCGAGCTGGTCAGCGCCATCATCACGGACACCGGGGTCTTCCGCGCGCCGTACCGCTTCGGCTGATCGGCGACCCCCGCGCGCGGGACGCCAGCGCTTGCGGATCGCGACGCGAGCCCGCCGATTTCGCGGGACACTTTGCCGAGCGCTGCATGCGACACGTCCTCGCGATCGACCAGGGAACGACCGGAAGCACCTGCCTCGTCGTTCGCGACGATGGCGTGATCGTGGGTCGCGCGTATCGCGAGATCACGCAGCATTATCCCGCCCCCGGTTGGGTCGAGCACGACGCCGACGAGATCTTCGAGCGAACCCGCGACGCGGCGCGTGAGGCGATCGCGGCGGCCGGTGTGGTGCCCGACGCCATCGGGATCACCAACCAGCGGGAGACGGTCGTCCTGTGGGACCGGGCGACGGGGCATCCCGTAGCCCGGGCCATCGTGTGGCAGGACCGGCGAACGGCGGCCCGCTGCATCGAGTTGGCGGACCGCGCCGCCGACATCATGCAGGCGACCGGGCTCGTCGTCGACGCGTACTTCTCCGGGAGCAAGCTCGAGTGGCTGCTGCGCGAGGTCCCCGAGCGTGCCGCGCGCGCGGCGTCCGGGGCCCTGGCCGCGGGCACCATCGACAGCTGGCTGATCTGGAAGCTGACCAACGGGGCAGTGCATGCGACGGACCCGACCAACGCGTCGCGCACCATGTTGTATGACATCAACACGCACGGCTGGAGCGAGCCGCTCTGTGAACTGTTCGGCGTCCCGCGCCGTCTCCTGCCCGAGGTGCGGCCCTCCTCCGGTGACTTCGGGACGGCACACGCGGATCACTTCGGCATGGCGATCCCGATCCGGAGTGCGGTCGGTGACCAGCAATCCGCGCTGTACGGCCAGGGGTGCTGGGCGCCAGGTGAAGGAAAGAACACGTACGGCACCGGCGCGTTCCTCCTCTTCAACGCCGGTGCCACACGCCCGTCGTCGGGCGGCGGGCTGCTGACGACGGTGGCCTGCGACGCATGGGGGAAGCCCGTCTATGCGGTGGAGGCATCGATCTTCATTGCCGGCGCTGCTATCCAATGGCTGCGTGATGGCCTTGGGATCATCCAGACGGCCGCGGAAACCGAGTCGCTCGCGCGCTCCGTCGACTCCACGGACGGGGTGTACTTCGTCCCGGCGCTCGTGGGACTCGGGGCGCCGCACTGGGAGCCGGATGCCCGTGGGACCATCGTGGGACTGACGCGCGGCACCACGCGCGCCCACCTCGCGCGTGCGGCCCTGGAGGCGATGGCCTGGTCAACGGCAGACGTCGTCGATGCCGTCCGCGAACATGCCGGTGTGCGCGTGGACCGGTTGCGGGTGGACGGCGGGGCGTGCGCCAACAACTGGCTCATGCAGTTCCAGGCGGACGTCCTCGGCGTCCCGGTGGAGCGCCCGGCGATGCTCGAGACGACCGCGTTAGGTGCCGCCGGGCTGGCGGGGATCGCGGCCGGGGTGTGGTCGACCCCGGACGAGTTCCTTGCGGCCCGGGCCTTCACCCACTTCGGGCCGGCGCGGCAGTCGGAACCGGGGCGGGCGGGGTGGCAGCGCGCCGTGCGGGCCGCGTTAGGGTGGGCGCGGGATCGATCGGTCCAGTAGCGAGATGCGCCGCGCGGGTGCATCATTGGCGCTCTCGCCCTTGCCATGACCGACGACACCTCCCGTCCCGAGCGCAAGAACGTCCTGCTCCGCATGCTCATCAACGAGATGCTGGACCAGGTGCGTGAATTGCAGCGGCACGCTGCCGGCCCATGGGATCCCAACGAGCGGGCACGCGCGGAAGACACGCTGGAGCGCGTCATGATGCAGGTGCGATCCGAGGCGGTGCGCCGCGGCGGCGATTGAGGCGTTGAGTCCCGTCATCCGATGAGTGCGGGCACGCTCGCGACCTGGATCGCGGCGGCATTTGCGTTGGCGGGGGCGGTCGCCGCGTGGGTGGGTCGGGCCGAGGTGGCCCGGCGATCCGCGGCCATGTGCCTGACCTTCAGCGCGGTGGCGACGACCTGGCTCCTCCGGGCGCTGTGGGACGCCGACCACCGGATCGCCTTCGTCGCGCGTCACGTCCTCCTCGCGGACGAGCGGCTCCCTCGACTCCTCGCGGCCTTCGCTGAGCCGGCAGGCGCCGGTTTGGTCGCCTGCGCGGTCGTCGCGTGCGCGGGCTGGTGGAGCGGCCGCGAGGAGGCGGACGCCCGCATCGCGGGCACGGCGGCGGCGGTCGCGCTCGTCCTCCTCGCCGCGCCACTCGCGGGGCGCCCCCTGGCCCTGCTCCCCTACCAGCCCGCGGACGGGGCGGCGACCTGGCCGGTCTTTGGGCACCCGGCGGCCCTGGTGGCGGTCGTGGCCCTGGTGACACAGGTCGTGTTGGCCGCCCTGGCGAGCGGGAGGGCGCTCGCTCAGCTCAATGGAGGGCCCGCCGGCGCCATCGTGCGAACGCAACTCGGGGTCCTCATCGCCGCGGGGGTCCAGGCATTGGCGTGGATGATGGCGTCCGTGGCCACGGGGAGCAGCGACGACCTCGTCCCCCTCACGGCACGTGGTGGGTTCTGGCTGGCGGTGGTGCTGGGGAGTGCGCTCGCGGTGCGCGTGCACGCCCACGGGGCCGCGAGCCGACTGGCGGAGGCCGAGGCGAGCCTGGCCGCACTCCTCCTCGCGATTGGCTGCGTCCTCGGGACCGGGGGGGGCGCGCAGCCCTCACCCCCGGCGCTCGCGATCGTCTCCTTCGCGCTCGTCGTCCTCACGTCGGCCGTCTGGAGGGGATTCCCCGGGGATCCCGGCACGTGGACGGGGCGCGTCGCCCGGATTGGTGTCACGGTCGTCCTCGCCTGCACGGTGGTGGTGTTGTGGTCTCCGGACGCGTCGAGTGCCCCCACGCTACGGTTTGTGCGATCGCTGGGGATGGTGACCGTGTTCAGCTGGTCGCTGCTTCCGTGGCGTCGCGCGGTGGTCGCCGCCGGGCTCGTCGCCCTGGTCGGTGGCCTGGCGCTACCCCTCGGCCGCGCGACGCCGTTCGTGCCCTTCCTGGTGGGGACGGTTTCGGCCCTGGTCGGCGTGGCGTTGGCGTGGCGCAGCGGCCAGGTCGCGCGGGCCTGGCTGGTCGCGGCCCTGGCCGCCGCGTCATCGGCGGCGGCGGGCGGGAGCCTCGCCCGCGTGGTGGTCCAAACACCGGCTGCAGGGCGATACGTGGAGACGAGCGGCGCGCGGCTGGCGCACCAGGGGGTCTCTTCCTATGTGGAGGGCAACGCGACGGTGCTGGCCCTGGCGCTGGAGCGCGTGCCCGGTGGCACGGTCGCGCGGGCCGAGCAGCGCGAGTACGTCGATGCGCGGGGAGCGGTGCTGGCCCCGGTCTGGCGGCGCCCGGCGCTGCTGGCCTCCCCCGGGTGGATCCACGGCGCCTGGCTCGACACCGTCGCCCCCAACGACCAGGTCACCGTGCGGGTCGCCGCGGTGCCGGCGCCCTGGGGCTGGGTGGTGGCGCTGTTGTGCCTCGCCGCGGCGATGGCCGCCCCCGCCCGGCGGCGGCCCGCGGACTAACGCTCGAGAGCCTCCAGGCGCCGCCGGGCGAGCGCCAGCGGCACGAACGTCGCGGTGAGGCAGAGCAGGGCCGCGCCGCCAAAGCCGAGGAGGAGGTTCGTCGGATCCGGCGTCTCGCCCGCCGTCCGGGCGAACAGGTACGCATAGACCGGCCGCGCCTCGATGGCGATGATCGCGCCGATCAGGCACACCGAGGACATCATGAACATCAGCCCGCCAAACGAGGTCGGGATCTGTGCGGCGTTCTCGGTCTCGAACCGCGGATACAAGGTGCCAAAGCCCACCGCCAGCGACGCGATGGCAAAGGTCATCAGCGTGATCGTCCCGATCGAGACGAGGAACATGAACGGGGTCACCTGCAGCAAGGTGTTGGTCACCCCGACGATCAGGAGCGCGAGCACGAGCAGGGGCACCGTGCCCACCCAGTATTTCGCCCACAGCAGGTCGTGCATCTCCATCGGGCTCGAGCGCACGAGCCACCAGGAGCGCCCTTCCAGGCTCACGCCCGGAAAGAGGAACCGCGCCGCAATCGACGCCAGCACGAACCCGGCAAGCGCCAGGTTCAGGAACGGGATCAGGTTCACGATGAAGAAGGTGATCCCGTCGCCGGAGAGGGGCAGGAACTTGATGTTCACGACGTACACCACCAGGAGCACGCCGAGGAGGATCAACTGCGACCACTGCGTCGTGTCGCGGAAGAACACCCGGAGTTCCTTGGCGACCAGCTCGCGCCGGCGCACGCCAAACGGCCACAGCGCCCGCAGGCGGGACGGACCACGCTCCACGGCCTTCGAGGCGAGCGTCGCGCCCTCCTGGGCCTTGCTGAACGCCACCGGGTACAGCGACCGGTGCAACAGCGCGCCCAGCACGACGAGGGCCGCCGCGGTCGTCCAGAGCAGGTACAGGGCAAGCGGGTCCACGTCAAAGGTCAGCCATCCCATCAGCGCCCGCTGCATCCACTCGCTGGGAAGGGCCGGGGAGGTGGGCCCGCGCAGGATCGCGATGAACTCCACCAGGGAGCGGAACCCCTCGGGCCGGGCAAGCTTCTCCGGTCGCATCAGGCGGAACAACACCACGACCCCCGCGCCCGCCAGGACCGTGATGACGCTGAGGATGTCGCGCGTCCGCCGGGCGGGGAACACATTGACGAGCAAGAGCGTGACGGTGGTGCCGATGGCCGCCGGGATCACCAGGAACGGGATCAGGGCGGCCAGCACCACGCCCACAAAGCCGAAGCCACCGTCATAGACCAGGCCATACGCGGCGAAGATCGGCACCGACAACAACAGCACCATCCAGCTGGAGTGCAGGGTGGTCTCCAGCAGCTTCGCGCCGTAGAGCCGCAACCAGTCCACCGGGGCGCTCACCAGCATGTCGAGGTCCCGCGCGAGGAAGAAGCTCGACAGGGCCGTGATCACGTTGGACAACAGCAGGATCGACGAAAACGAGAGCAGCAGGATCCCCAGCAGCTTCCCCGCCAGCAGCGGCCCGATCTCCGGGACCCCCTTGAAGTACGACAGGACGCGGTAGGTGGCCCCGAAGGCAAAGCTCCAGAACAGGAGGCCAACCAGCGACAGCAGGGTGTATCGGGCCACACGCCCCTTTTCGCCCTGCGCCGCCCGTGCCCGGGCCGTCATCCACTTGGGGGAGAGCAGGTGCCAGAGCGACACGTCGCCGGTGGCGCGCGGCGGGACGATGAGCCCGCCGGACGGCGTGTACCCGGGCCCGCGGGGACGCACCGTGTCGTGGGCACCGGACAGCATGCGGTGGCGCGCGACCAATCCCGGGTCGGGACCAACCGGCAGTGAGGAGGCCATGGGCGACCTAACGAGTGCTGGCGCCGCTGGCGCGTGGGGTATCAACCATCGAGGACACCCACCAGGTCGCGCGCCACCGTGTCACCGGTGAGCCGCAGGAAGATGTCCTCCAGCCCCTCGTCCCCACGCTCGGCGTTGGCCCGCAACTCGGCCATCGTCCCCTGGGCGCGGATGATGCCGCGCTGGATGATCGCGATGCGATCACACATCCCCTCCGCCACCTCCAGGGTGTGCGTCGACATCATGATCGTGTGGCCGCGCCGCGTGTATTCGCGAAACAGGTCCTTCAGCGTGCGTGCGGCCTTGGGGTCGAGCCCCACCATCGGCTCGTCCACCACGATCACGTCCGGCCGGTGCACGAACGCGCTCGAGATGATCAGCTTCTGGCGCATCCCGTGGCTGTACGACTCCACGAGCTCGTCGCGCCACTCCGTCAGGTCGAATGCCTCGAGGAGCTCGGCGGCGCGCCGCTCGATCACCGGACCTTCCTGCGCGTACAGCCCGGCCACGAAGCGCATGAACTCGATCCCCGTCAGCTTCTCATAGATGAACGGGCGATCGGGGATGAACCCGAGCCGCGCCTTGGCGGCCACCGCATCCGTGGCGAGGTCGAGCCCGGCCACGCGAATCGTTCCACTGGTGGGACGCAGGATCCCGGCGACCATCCGCATCGTCGTCGTCTTGCCGGCGCCGTTGGGTCCGAGGAAGCCGAACAACTCCCCCTTGGGCACCACGAGGTCGAGCCGGTCGACGGCCGTGAACGTGCCGTATTTCTTGCTGAGCTGGGAGATCTCGATCATGGCTGCTCGCGGTCGAGGACGGTCAGGGTGGCGCGTGACAACACGCGCTCGATATCGGGGAGCAGCGTCGGGCTCCCGAGCTGCAGGCGCAGGTGAGAGGCATCGGCAGGAACCACCCCGCGCTGCAGGTCCACGGGGATCCAAGTCCCGCCGAGCCACGCCTCGGCCCAGGCGTGGGGCACGAGGCCGTCCTGCGTGGCGAGCACCCCAAGCACCGGGCGTGCCGGGATCCCGCTCGCCCGCGCGAGCGCAATCCAGAGGTTGACCCGATGGCCGGCCTGGCCGGCGCGGGACCGCAAGGCGGCCGCCGCGCTGGGCGGGGTCGGCGTCACGTCCGACGCAATGGAATCCACCACCCACCGGGCGAGCACGCGCGCGGTGGTCAGGGGATCCGGCTCCCGCGCCCGCAGCTGCTTGGCGACGGCGACCACCACCGGCGCTTCCACCTCGATGAACGGTTCCACCTGCAGCTCGCGCGCAAAGCGCGCCCGATGGTCGCGCTGGGGCGGGAGCCAGTACCCGCTGGCCTTCGCCCGCACCGGGGCGTCCGCCACGGTGACCGTGTCCCCTGCGACCTGCTGCCAATCGTTGGTTGCCTTCAGGCGATCCAGGGGCAGCCCGCGCGCGAGGACGACCAGCCGGCGGAGCGGGAGGCCGCGCCGGTCCACCGTCGCGGCGGCGGGCTCGGCAGTCGCGCTCGCGCCGCTGCGCCAGTTCTCGAACGCCACCTCGTAGGCGGTCCGCCGTCCATCGCCTCTTGCCCCGCGACTCGCGACCATCTGTCCGGTCTCGTCGACCCAGCCGTCGATCCGTCCCGGTTGCGCGGGCTCCTCGACGATGTGCCACGCGGTCACCGTGTCGGCATGCACGCCACGCCAGCGCCGCGCCCCCGCGTCCCATGCCGCCGAGTCCACGACGACCCAGGAACTCTCGGCCCGGATGCGGGTCGTCGCGCGCCGGACGCTCAGCGTTGCGGGATCAAAGACATCCCAGGTGTGACGGTCGCCGACCGACGGGGAGGCGCCGAGCGCGATCACCGTTGGGACCAGGAAGGGCACGAGCAGCGGTGGGCGGAACGTCAGCCGGGAGGTGTCCGCTCCGGTCGCCGTCGGCCGCACGAGACGCAACACGGAATCGTCGATCACGGTCGCCGTCGCCGTGACGTCTCCGTCGCGCATGGCGATGTGCCGCAAGACGAGGGATCGTGAGGCCTGTACCACGACCTGCTCCACCCGCCGTCCACCCGGGAGGGTGCTGTCGTTGGTCACGGCATAGTCCGTGATCTGGAGGCCGGCGGGGACCGTGTCGGTGGTGATGGAGGTAAACCCGACGTGCCGTCCATTCCGTTCGACGAGGGAATACCCCGTTACCGGCGAGACGCGAATCGCGGCCTCGGCCAGGCGCTCGACGTCCGAGCGCGAGAGCTCGCGCTGGGCCAGGGCCCCGAGCCCGATCCCCCACGCGGCGAGCACGGTAACAGCGAGCAGTCCACGGCCGTTCATGCGGAGGCCATCCTCGGAAAGGCGGCGGCCTCGTCGTCGGTTTCCACGACGAAGGTCACCTGCAATGGTGTTTTGGGCAGTACGCGCGGCCGCCATCCAGCAATCGCGTCGACCATGGCGCGGGCCGCACGGTCAATGTCGAGGTTGCCCGCCCCAAGGCCGAACGGCATCACCGCGACGTGGCGCAGCCCCCAGTCGGCGGCGCGCTGCAGGACGCCGGTCATGGCGCGTTCGACCCCGTGCGCGCTCACCGGCTCTTCCCGGGTCATCACGACGGCATGGATCAGCAGCTTGGCCTCGAGTGCCCCCGCGGTGGTCACCACGGCCGCGCCCACATCCAGCCGATCGGCGTGTCCGGTATGGGCGAGGATCTCCGGTCCGGCGCAGCTCTCCACCCGTCGCCCGAGGGTCGTCGTGGCGCGCAGCTCTTCGTTCACCGGCCGCGCCAGCGCGTCGCAGGGCACAAAGGCCGGGTCCTCGACGACGACGGACCAGGTCACGTTAGGCGCGGCGGGCGGCCGGGCCGCAAGTGAAGCACTCACAACGGGTTCGTGGGGGTCGGGGGTCCGGATCAAGACACCTGGCATCCCCCGCGCGTCACGTCGGCCAACTCCCTTGCTGACGGGAGGGGTTTCGGGCACTATTCGGGCCCATGGCAGACGACGCCCTCATCGTTCGCGGCGCCCGCGAGCACAACCTCCGCAACATCGACGTCACCATCCCCCGCGACCGCCTCACGGTGGTCACCGGCCTGTCCGGCTCGGGGAAGTCGTCGCTCGCGTTCGACACGATCTACGCCGAGGGGCAGCGCCGCTACGTCGAGTCGCTCTCCGCCTACGCGCGGCAGTTCCTGGGGCTCATGGAGAAGCCCGACGTCGACACGATCGAGGGGCTCTCGCCGGCCATCTCGATCGAGCAGAAGACCGCCGGGCACAACCCCCGCTCCACGGTCGGCACCGTCACCGAGATCTACGACTACCTGCGCCTGCTCTTCGCCCGCGCCGGTACGCCGCACTGCCCCAACTGTGGGCGCGGCGTCGAGCGGCAGTCACCGGGACAGATCGCCGACAACGTCCTCACCTGGCCCGAGGGGACGCGCATCGAGATCCTTGCCCCGCTCGTCCGCGGCCGGAAGGGCGAGTTCAAGGACCTGTTCGAGGCAGCGCGCAAGCAGGGCTTCATGCGGGCGATGGTGGACGGGGCGCTCATCGAGCTGGCCAAGCCGCCCGCGCTCAACCGCCGCCAGAACCACGACGTCTCGATCATCGTGGACCGCGCCGTCGTCCGCGCGTCGGACCGGTCGCGCCTCGTGGACTCACTGGAGACCGCACTCAAGCTCGCCGAGGGGCTGGTCGAGGTGGTGCGCCACGGGGACCAGAAGGAGACGGTGCTCTTCTCCGAGCGGTACGGTTGTCCCACCTGCGGCATCTCGCTGCCGGAACTCGAACCGCGACACTTCTCGTTCAACTCGCCCTTTGGCGCCTGCCCGTCGTGCGGCGGGCTGGGAACGCGCCGCGAGGTGTCCGAGGAGCTCATCCTCGGCGATCCATCCCTGTCGCTCCTCGAGGGGGTCGTGCTGCCGTGGGGTGAGCCCGATGGGTACCTGCGCCGCGTGATCCTCCCGGGGTTGGCGAAGGAACTCAAGTTCGACCTCAATGCGCCGTGGGGCAAACTGCCAAAAGCTGTGCAGCGTGTCCTGTTGCATGGGGCCCCGGTTGAGGGGGGGCGCAAGGGAACGCGAAAGCCCGCGGCGTCCGCCGGGACCGCCTGGGAAGGGATCGTGGCCGCCATCCAGCGCCGGTACCTCGAGACCGAGTCCGATGCCATCCGCATGGAGATGGACGGCTACATGGTCGTCAAGCCGTGCCAGGCGTGCGGCGGACGGCGCCTCAAGCCGGAGTCGCTCGCCGTCACGATCACCGGAAAGAACGTCGGTGACCTGGTCGAGATGTCGGTCGCGGAGTCCCGGCGGTTCTTCGATGAACTCCCGGTGCGCGGCAACGGCCGCCCCGGGCTCGACCCGGAGATCGCCGGGCCCATCCTCAAGGAAGTGCGGGAACGCCTGCGGTTCCTCGACGATGTCGGGCTGGATTACCTCACCCTCGGCCGGTCCGCTGAGTCGCTGTCGGGGGGCGAGGCCCAGCGGATTCGCCTGGCCACCCAGATCGGCTCGCGGCTGGTCGGTGTCCTCTACATCCTGGATGAGCCCTCCATCGGGCTGCACCAGCGCGACAATGCGCGACTTCTCGAGACCCTCAAGCAGCTGCGCGACCTCGGCAACACGGTCATCGTGGTCGAGCACGACGAGGACACCATTCGCGCGGCCGACCATGTCATCGACCTGGGGCCCGGTGCGGGGAAGCATGGTGGCCACGTCGTGGCCGAGGGCTCGCTGCAGGACATCGAGCGATCTCCCACCTCGCTCACCGCGCTCTACCTCACCGGGAAGCGTCGCGTGGAGGTGCCGGCCCGTCGGCGTCCCGTGGATCCGCAGCGCCTCCTTCGCGTCCTCGGGGCGCGCGAGAACAACCTGCGGGACCTCACGGTGGACTTCCCGTTAGGCACCTTCATCGCCGTCACCGGGGTGTCGGGGTCGGGCAAGTCCACCCTGGTCGAGGAAGTCCTGCAGAAGTCGGTCGCACGGCACCTGCACCACGCACGGGTCATCCCCGGGGCCCATGATCGCGTGACCGGGCTCGAGCACATCGACAAGGTCATCGACATCGACCAGACCCCGATCGGGCGCACCCCGCGATCGAACCCGGCGACCTACACCGGGATCTTCACCCCGGTGCGCGAGCTCTTTGCCGAGATGCCGGAGTCGAAAATCCGCGGCTATGGGCCCGGGCGCTTCTCGTTCAACGTGAAGGGCGGGCGTTGCGAGAGCTGCCAGGGCGATGGGTTGGTCAAGATCGAGATGCACTTCCTCCCCGATGTCTACATCCCGTGTGACGTGTGCAAGGGCAAGCGGTACAATCGGGAGACCCTGGAGGTGCGGTTTCGCGGCCTCAACATCTCGGAGGTCCTCGACCTCACGGTGGAGGATGCGCTCGCCTTCTTCGAGAACCAGCCCCGCATCGCCCCACGCCTGCAGACGCTGAACGATGTCGGGCTGGGCTACATCCACCTGGGGCAGAGTGCGACGACGCTCTCCGGCGGCGAGGCGCAGCGCGTGAAGCTGGCGACCGAGCTCTCCCGACGCGACACGGGCCGCACGCTGTACATCCTCGATGAGCCCACCACCGGGCTCCACTTCGAGGACGTGCGCTTGTTGCTCGATGTGCTGCACCGCCTCGTGGACCGGGGCAACACGGTCCTGGTGATCGAGCACAACCTCGACGTCATCAAGACGGCGGACTGGATCGTTGACCTGGGTCCGGAGGGTGGGGCCCGCGGCGGCTCGGTGGTCGCGTCGGGGACGCCAGAGCAGGTCGCGAAGGTGAAGGGATCGCACACCGGCGCGTTCCTCAAGCCGATCCTGGCGCGCCGGAGCTGACGACGGCTCGATGACCCTTGCGCGGTGCACGGGCCGCCTCGAACCTTGCAGTCCATCCTTCCTCCCTCTCCGCGCCTCGTGGTTTCGATCCTCGACATCATCGGACCGGTCATGGTCGGCCCGAGTTCCAGCCACACGGCGGGGGCGTGCCGACTGGGCCTGATCGCGCGTGCGCTTGTCGGCGGCACCCCGGAGACGGCGCTCGTGGAACTGCATGGCTCCTTTGCGCGCACCGGCGAAGGGCACGGGACGGACAAGGCGATCACCGGGGGCTTGCTGGGGTTTCGACCCGACGATGACCGGATCCGGCAGGCCCTCGATATCGCCGAGCGCGAGGGCCTGCGATTCACCTTCAGCAAGACGAAGTTGGGGGAGGAGGGAGAGACGCACCCGAACACGGCCCGCCTGACGCTCATCCGGCAGGGTCGTGAGGTCGTGATGCAGGGCGCATCCCTCGGCGCGGGGCGCATCGAGGTCACGGCCATCGATGGCTACCCGGTCTCGATCCATGGCAACTACCACGCGATCGTGCTCGTGGCGGAGGACATCAAGGGGTCCATCGCGCGGATCGCCGGGATCCTCGCGGAGGATGGGGTGAACATTGCGAACCTCCGGCTCACGCGAAAGCAGCGAGGCGGCGACGCCTTCCTCGTCATCGAGGCGGACGAGCGTCCCGCGGACCGGGCGCTCGTCGATATTCGCGCGCTGAGTTGGGTCCGCTGGGTGCATGGCATCGAGCGGGTGTCGGCCTGATGTACAGCGCGCTCGCCGATGCCGTTCGTGATGCGGAGGCAGCGGGCACGACGCTCGCTGCGGTGACGCTGGCCATGGAGGCCCGGGACCAGGGACGCCCCGAGGAGGAAATCCGCGACGCCCTCCGGCGGGCGCTCGCCGTGATGCGGCGCGCGGTGCAACAGGGCATGACCGGAGACCTGCATTCGGCGTCTGGGCTCGTCGGCGGCGACGCGGCGCGGCTTCGCTCGGCGGCTCGAGGTCCGCTCGCAGGGACACCATTCCTCGATGTGCTGTCCCGGGCGCTGGCGGTCCAGGAGGTGAACGCGGCGATGGGGGTGATCGTGGCGGCGCCGACCGCTGGCGGTGCCGGGGTCCTGCCAGCCGTGCTCACCGGACTCGCCGACGCGCGAGGTCTCGACGACGCCGCCGTGGTGGACGCCCTCGCGACCGCCGGCCTGATTGGCGCGGTCGTCGCACAACGCGCGTCGCTCTCGGGCGCCGAGGGAGGGTGTCAGGCCGAGACCGGGGCCGCCGCCGGGATGGCGGCGGGGGCTGCCACCGAGATGCTCGGGGGGTCGCCGGCACAGGCAAGCCACGCGGTGGCGCTGGCCCAGCAAGGGACGCTTGGACTGGTGTGCGACCCCTTGGGCGGACTGGTGGAGCTTCCCTGCGTCTTTCGCAACGCCACCGGCGCGGCCATCGCGCTGGCTGCCGTGGAAATGGCGCTGGCCGGGATCACCTTCGCCATCCCCGCGGACGAGGTGATCGACGTCATGGGGGAGATCGGCCGATCCATGGATGTGCGGTACCGTGAGACGGCTGGCGGGGGACTCGCCGCGACGCCAACCGGGCGCCGACTGGCTCGCGAACGACTGGTGCACATCAAGCGCTCATCACCTTGATCTAAATATCTCATGCGCACGTTCCTTCGCCGGACACTCAAGGCCCTCATGTGGACAGGGCTTGCCATCGTGGGACTGGTGGCGGCCATCGCTGTCTGGGCGCGGTTTGCGCGACGCGCTGACGCGCGGATGCCGGCCCCCGGGCGCCTGGTGGAGGTCGAGCCCGGCCGTCAAATGCACCTGGTGTGCCTGGGGGCTGGGGAGCCGACGGTGGTCCTCGAGGCAGGGCTCGGCGACTACGGCTGGTCCTCCTGGTCGACCGTGCAGCCACAGATCGCCGCGACGACGCGCACCTGTTCCTACGATCGCGCGGGGACCGGCTGGAGCGACCCGCCGCGCGTCGACCCGATGCCCACGGCGATCGTCGATGACCTCCGCGCCTTGCTGACCGCCGCGGGCGAACGCGGCCCGTATGTCCTGGTGGGACATTCGTTGGGCGGTCCGATCGTGCGGCACCACGCGCGGCGCTTTCCGGCCGAGGTCGCGGGACTCGTGCTGGTCGACGGCTCCCACGAGGACCAGCTGACGCGGTTGCCCCCGCTGCCGAAGTCGGCCGAGCTCGTGATCTCGGCGCTGCCCGCCCTCCACTTCCTCGGCCTCGACCGCCTGGCCGGCGCGTTCGTGAAGGACACGGCGGCGAAGACGCAGGTCGCCCGGCAGACCTCCGATCGCGCGACGGCCAACACGACCTGGATCTACAAGAACCTCGCTCCGTTCCTGGCCCAGGCCAAGGAGGCGGGAACGTCGTTAGGCGACGTGCCCCTCGTGGTGCTGACCGCCAGCACGATGCAGGGGCCGGGGATGCCCCCCGAGTTGGCCACGACGTTCCACGCGGCCTGGGTGACCCTTAACCAGGAAATCGCGGCCTACTCCACACGGGGACAGCAGCACACCGTCCCCGGCACCACGCACTACATCCAGCGCGACAAGCCACAGGCCGTGATTGACGCCGTGACGGGGATGGTGCGCGAGCTGCGGACCGCGACCGCCCCGGCACCGGCCGACTCACCTCCGACCCCGTAACGCCATGGCACGCGCGGTGCCCCAGCTCCCGGCCGACGACCTCGCGGTCGCGCGGGCCTTCTATGTGGATGCCCTGGGCTTCACGGTGACCTTCGAGGCCACGGAGGACGGGCACTCCGGGCTCCTGGGCCTCGCCCGGGACGGGATCGCCATCACCATCGACGCCCCGATGAGCGGGCACGGGCGGGAGGTGTGCGTGGTCATCGAGGTCGAGGATGCGGATGTGTGGTACGCCGAGTGGAGCACGCGTGTCCCCGGCCTGCGCCCCCCGCGCAACGAGGACTGGGGCGCGCGCACCTTCGGTTTCCTCGACCCGGCGGGCAACACCCTCTTCGTCATCGGGCCCGCACGCCCATAGCCCAACGGCCCACGGGGCGCTCGCTTATCTTGCGGGCGGCGGGAGGAAACCCCCGGCCAACTCCGCCCGTAGAGGTTCCACACACCTCCTGTATCCCCGGCATGGCCACCAAAGACGATATCGAGTCCTTCCTCGACCGGATGTCCGCCAATGGCATCTCGTACTTTGCCGTCGACGACAACACCTGGATCGTCCAGCCCGGGGGGGCACTGGATGTGGACCTCGTGGTGCACCACAATCCCCCGGTCGTGGTGTTGCGGGTCAAGGTCATGAACGTCCCGGTGAAGAACGGCCGGACGGCGGACCTCAACCGCCGTCTCCTGGAACTCAACGCCTCGGACCTGGTGCATGGCTCCTACGGCATCAGCGATGGATCCATCGTCCTCACCGAGGCCCTCGAGCTCTCGCACCTGGATTACGAGGAGTTCCAGGCCAGCTATGAAAGCATGACCCTCGCTCTCGCTACACACCTGCGCGAACTCACGTCCTACCGCGAGGACGCTTAAGCAATGGGCATTTTCGATCGTCTCGCTTCCCTGCTGAAGTCGAACATCAACGACATGATCTCCTCCGCGGAAAACCCGGAGAAGATGCTCAACCAGATCATCGTCGACATGCGGGACCAGCTGGTGAAGGCCAAGCAGCAGGTGGCCGCCGCCATCGCTGACGAAAAGCGGCTGCGCGACCAGGCCGACGGCGAGAAGAAGGCCGCCGAGGACTGGGAGCAGAAAGCCGTGCTCGCCATCAACCAGGGGCGCGATGACCTCGCCAAGCAGGCCCTGGTGCGGCAGAGCGAGCACCTCGCGCACTACGCCCAGCTGGAACAGACGTGGCAGGCCCACCAGCTCGAGACCGAGAAGCTCAAGCACGCGCTGCACGACCTCAATGACAAGATCGAGGAAGCCAAGCGCAAGAAGAACCTCCTCCTCGCCCGGCAGCGGCGCGCGCAGGCGCAGAAGCGGATCCACGAGACCATGTCCGGCCTCTCGGAGAAGTCCGCGTTCGAGGCCTTCGCCCGCATGGAGGAGAAGATCGAGCAGAACGAACGCATGCTGAAGGCGAGCACCGAGATCGACCAGGAGTTCTCCGGCGACCGCCTGCAGCAGGACTTCAAGATGCTCGAGAAGTCGGCCGGATCCGCCAGCGCGGACTCCCAGCTCATGGCCCTCAAGCAGAAGATGGGGCTCCTCGGGGCGAGCCCCGCGGAGAAGAAGCAGATCGGCGCGGGCAAGCCCGCCGCCGAGGACGTCCACGCCGAGATCGAGGATGGCGACGAGAAGGCCTAGGTCGCGGTGATCGGCACCGACGCCCCACGCACGGCATTACGGATCGCGCCCGCGCTCGCTGCGACGGTCGCGACCGTTTTGCTTTTGTGGCTCCTCGCCCGGGCCGCCGACATCTTCCTGCTCCTCTTTGTCGCGATCCTCTTCTCGCTGTACCTCGGCGCCGCGAGCCAGGGGATCGAGCGACGCACGGGGCTGCCCCGCGGGGTGGCGTTTACCGTGGCCTTTGTCACCACCGTCGCGGCGGCTGTCGGTCTGGTGACCCTCCTCGTCCCTCCCGTTGTGGAGCAGACCCAACAGCTGGTCGCGAACCTGCCCACCTATCGCGATGCCTGGCAGGCATGGGTGGAGCGACTCCTCGCCCGGTATCCGCTGCTCCGCCAGGTGTGGGCCGAGGAATCCGGCAAGATGGTCGGGACCCTGGTGCAGCAGGCCGAGGCGGCGTTAGGCGGGGTGGTGCCGCGCGTGGTCGGGCTCGGCCACGCCGTCGTGAACATCGTCTCGATCCTGGTGATGTCGATCTTCCTCGCATTGCATCCGGGGACCTACCGCGAGTGGCTGATCGCCCTGTTCCCCCCGGTGCGCCGCGACCTCGCGCGCGACGTCCTGCGCGACCTGGCCAATACCCTCCGTTCCTGGATCGTGGGGCAGCTGTGGGCCATGGCCATCCTCGCGGTGTTGACGGCCGCGGGGTTGTACGTGCTGGGCGTGCCCTACTGGCTGACCTTCGGCGTCTTCACCGGGGCCGTCGCGATCATCCCGTTCTTTGGCACCCTGATCTCCTCCACCATTCCGGCCCTGTTTGTCCTCGGCGGAGAAGGGGTCTTCGGCATGGGCCCCGGGGGCCACGCGGTCGCGGTGGCAGCCCTCGGGTTCATCATCCATATCGTCGAGGCGAACCTCGTCATCCCGCTGATCACGCAGAAGCAGGTGGAGATTCCTCCTGTGTTGAGCATGATGGCGGTGCTGCTCGTCGGACGACTCCTCGGGCCCGCGGGACTCCCCGTGGCGGTCCCCCTGCTCGCCGTCTGCATCGTCCTCGTGCGGCGCATCCTGGTCAACCGGATCTACGAGGGGGAGAGCCTGCTCCGGCCCGGGCACGACCGGGTCATGGTCCTCCAGGTTCCGGCTGCCGACAACGGGGTGATCGCCGGCGCCGGTGCCCCCATCGACGTCCTGCGCTTCTCGTCCACGAGATCCGCGTAGCCCGAGTGGCTTGACCCCCGTCCGGGCTCCCCTTTCCATTCCGGGATGAGCTTCCGCCTGTACAACACGCTGTCCCGTTCCGTCGAACCCTTCGCACCGGCGGACGGCCAGACGGTCCGCATGTACACCTGCGGCCCGACGGTGTACGACCCGGCGCACGTCGGGAACTTCCGGACCTTCCTGTTCAACGACCTCATGCGGCGCGCGCTCCGCCTGCAGGGGTGGAAGGTCGTCCAGGTGCAGAACCTCACCGACGTCGACGACAAGATCATCCATCGCGCGGCGGCCACCGGCAAGACGATCGTGGAGGTGACGGAGCCGATCACCGAGATCTTCCACCAGGATCGGCGGTACCTGCGCATCGAGGATGCCGAGCAGTATCCCAAGGCGACCACGCACATTCCCGAGATGGTCGCCCTGGTCCAGACGTTGCTTGACAAGGGGGTCGCCTACACCGCCGAGGACGGCTCCGTCTACTTCGGCATCGACCGCTTCCCGGGGTACGGGAAGCTGTCGCGGCTCGACACCCGTGAGATCCGCAGCGGGGCCCGGGTCGCGCAGGACGACTATTCGAAGGAGAACGCTCAGGACTTCGCGCTGTGGAAGGCCGCGAAGCCCGAGGATGAGGCGGCCGGAGCCGCCTGGGACGCGCCGTTCGGCCGTGGCAGGCCGGGCTGGCACCTGGAGTGCTCGGCGATGGCGATGAAGTACCTCGGTGAGACGCTCGACATCCACGGGGGTGGGATCGACCTCGTCTTCCCGCACCACGAGGATGAGATCGCCCAGAGCGAGGCGGCGACCGGCAAGGTCTTCTCGCGGTTCTGGTGCCACGGCGAGTTCCTGCAGATCGACGGGACGAAGATGTCCAAGCGGCTGGGGAACATCACGACGGTGAAGGACCTGCGGGAGCGAGGCATTTCGGCCGCGGCGCTTCGACACTTCGTCTACAGCACACACTACCGGAAGCAGATGAACCTGTCCGGGGAGGGGCTGGAGGCTTCCCTGGAGGCGGTCCGACGGGTCGGGGAGCTGGCCCACCGGCTGGAGACGGCCCGCGGGGGCACCCCCGAGTTGGCCGAAGCCGCCAGGGAGGGGGAGGCGGCGTTTCGGGCGGCCCTGTCGGACGACCTGAACGCACCGGAGGCCGTCGCCGCGCTGTTCGGGTTCCTCCAACGTGCCAACGCCGAGCTGGACCGGAAGGGGACTGACCCCGAGGCGCTGGCGGAGGCCCGGCGCGTCTTTCTATTGATGGACGGGGTCCTGGATGTCACCCCGAGGGTGACCCGGCTGGTCGTCGGGGCCGGCTCGGTGGAGCCGGTGGTCGATTCCCTGACCGACCTGGACGGGGCGGAGCGGGGGGCGCTGTCGTGGGGGGTGGAGCGTCTCCAGGCCCGGCTGGCGGCGCGGAAGGCCCGGGATTTCGCGGACGCGGACGCGATCCGCGTGGAGGTGGAGGAGCGGGGGTTCGTCGTGAAGGACACGCCGCTGGGAACGCAGCTCGAGCGTTGGCGGTAGGCGGCCGGGTTGGGGGCGCAAGACGCAGGGAGCGGGACGCAAGGAGCAAGTCGTTGGCGTTTTCCGTCCCCCCCGTCCCGCGTCCCGCGTCCTGCGCCCCGCGCCCCACGCCCCGCGCCCCGCGCCCCGCGCCCCACGCCCCGCGCCCCGCGCCCTGTAACCCCTTCTACGCCAACGGATTGACACCCCCCGGAATGGCAGCTAGCATTCCAAGCTCGCGAAAAATGGACATTCTGCTGACGTAGCTCAATTGGCAGAGCAGCTGATTTGTAATCAGCAGGTTGCGAGTTCGATTCTCGCCGTCAGCTCTGCAGGAGGGGTGCGACAGGGAAGTCCGTTCGAGCGGTGGGGTACCCAAGTGGCCAACGGGAGCAGACTGTAAATCTGCCGGCTTATGCCTTCGAAGGTTCGAATCCTTCCCCCACCATGCGGGCGACCCACGGGTCGTTAGGTCAGGCGTGGCGATGCGGGAGTAGCTCAGTTGGTAGAGCGCAAGCCTTCCAAGCTTGATGTCGCGGGTTCGAGCCCCGTCTCCCGCTCTGGTTGCTGTGTGCAGGTGGCAGGGCGGGGTGGATGAGGCTGGTGGCAAGGGTCAAGCGTCGCTGACGTAGCTCAGTTGGTAGAGCACATCCTTGGTAAGGATGAGGTCACCGGTTCAATCCCGGTCGTCAGCTCTGGAGTGGTGGTGAGGATCGGCGCACGCGTGATGGCAGGTGCGCTGGTGGAGGCCTTACCGCAGCAGTCGGTCTTTACGGCCGGCTGCCGTCTACCGTCTGCCGTCTTCAGGAACTGCCATGCCCCGCGACAAGATCATCCTCGCGTGTAACGACTGCAAGAATCGCAATTACTTCACCACGAAGAACAAGCGCACGCATCCCGAGCGCGTCGAGTGGAAGAAGTTCTGCCCGCGGTGCAACAAGCACGTCGTCCACAAGGAAACGAAGTAACCGTGACCACTGAAGTCGTTGCCCCCCAGACCTTCCCCCAGCGCGTCGTGCGGTTCTATCACGACGTCGTGGCGGAGATGAAGAAGGTGACCTGGCCGGACCAGCCGCAGGTGCGGTCGCTGGCCATCGGCGTCATCGTCTTGTCGTTGCTCATTGGCGCGATCATCGGCCTCATGGACCTGCTGTTCCAGTCGGTCCTCGTGCGCTGGATTCCGTCCTTGTTCGGAGGTTAGGCGTGGAGGTGCATCGTTGGTACGCCATCCAGACGACGGCGGGGCATGAGAACAAGGTGAAGTCGCTGATCCTGCGGAAGATTGAGCAGGACCCGCGGCCCGCCGAGGACAAGCTCATCCGTCAGGCGGTCGTGCCGACGCAGGAAGTCGTCGAGCTCAAGAACGGCAAGAAGGTGACGGTCGATCGCAAGCTGTACCCCGGGTACGTGCTCGTGGAGATGCTGTGGAACCAGGAATCGGCCCACATCATCAACTCGATCCAGGGGGTCATCAAGTTCGTGCAGCACGGCCTCGGCGGTGCGACGCAGGAACCGATGGCGCTGCGCCAGGACGAAGTGCGGCGGTTACTCGGGCTCGCGGATGAAAAGGAAGAGGAGGCTCCGATCGAGGAGATCCCGTTCCTCATCGGCCAGGCCGTGGCGATCACCGAAGGGCCGTTCACGGATTTCAATGGCACGGTCGAGGAAGTCATCCCGGACAAGGGCAAGGTGCGCGTCTCGGTGTCGCTCTTTGGCCGTCCGACCTCGGTCGAGCTGGATTACCTGCAGCTGAAGGGCTACTGAGCAGGTCGCAGGAAGATGCGGGAAGGATGTCGCGCGAGGGGAGCTGCGAGCGCGCCATCTGGCAGGACCGACGGGAGTCGTGCGGTTTCGTCCCGTCCAGCAGCCACCGGCCTTTGCGCGGGGCGGCCGCTTAGCGGCGAGGAGCGCACCGTCGGCAGACCAC
>JAEUJL010000063.1 GCA_016794835.1 Gemmatimonadota bacterium
GAGAAGGGAAGTGTGTTGGTTGGCGGCTCCGCGGCCATCACCCGCACAACCAGCGGATCCGGCGCCACGGAGGTGACCTCCTCGAACATCTTCCTGAACCCGCGCGCCCTCTTCTTCGTCGCGCACCGGGTCGGCATCGGCGGCGATGTGAGCCTGGGACGCAGCTCCAGTGCCGGTCGGTCCTCCAGCGGGATCGGCGTCGGACCCGCCATCCGCTACTACCTCGTTCCCGCGGAACGCTCGGCGCTCCCCTACCTCGGCGCTGCCTTTCGGGTCCAACGCTCGACCAGCGAGTCGTCGACCGGCAACGACGTAAGCAGCACTGCGCGCGAGTTCGAGGGGGTCCTCGGCGTCGACTTCATGATCTCGCGACAGGTCGGTATCGTCGCGGAAGCGTTCGCATCGAAGCTCACGCGGGGGAGCGGGCCCTTCGACGCCGATGCGACGGCCATCGGCGTCCGCTTCGGCATCGACGCGTTCTTCCTGCGCTGACCTGTACTGGCCGGGGGGCGGCTGCCTAACGCAGCGGCAGCGGCCGCCCCTCGCGCAACTCCCGCACCATCCGGTCGTCCCCGGTCACTTCCCAGTAGATCAATGACACCGGGATCATCCCCGCCGCGTTGATCTCGTCCATCACCTGCTTCATCGTGAACCGGTCGCCCAGCTGCCGCGCCCGCAGCGCGATCGTCTCCTCCATCAGCCGCCCACCGGTGATGTAGCTCGCCCCGTATCCCGGCTGCCGCAGGTAGAGGTGCTGCTCAAAGCCCAGCAGCGGGTCGCGACGCATCCAGCCACGCGGCGTCCAGTTCACGTGGATGTCCCCCGCCTTCTCCATGTCCAGCTCGTTGGAGTGCGCGTAGAGGTTGCCGAGCCCACGCGCGGCGCGGTTCATCAACATGATCCAGACGATCTCGCGCGACCGCGGCGAGTCATCGTACAACCCGGCCTGCATCATCCACTCTTCCATCGCCGTCGCCATCCCCTCGGCGCGGCTCATCCACACGTTGTAGCGCAGGGCCGACTTGCGGATCGGGCTGTGGTGCGGCGCCACGCGGATCCGCATGTTGTCCCACCAGTGGTAGAGGTGCGTCCACAGGGGAATCGGGTCACGCTGCGTCGCCTGCATGAAGAAGTTGCGCGACGCTTCCGGCGCAAAGCCCGCCGTGCGTTCGCGGAGCGCACGCTCCATCCACGGCTCGAACGTCAACATCTGCTTGTCCTGCACGAACTTCAGGTACTTCGGGATCGCCCGGTTCTGCAGCGCGTCGTATTCCGCGGGACTATTGGCGACGGGCAACTCCGGAAGTCCACGATTACGTGTCTCCTCCAACCGCAGCGACGTGTGCGCCCGCGCCAGCTCGCGACGCGTGATCGTCACCTCGTCTTCCCAGCTGAACGGGACCAGCAGCACGTTGCGCAGGTACCACGTGTAGTTCGCCTTCCCGATCCCCGACGGCCCCGTCTTCTTTGGCCCCTCGGCCTTGAGCCATTCGGCAAACTCGTCGGACGCCGTGCGCGCCGCGGTGATTGCGCTCGCCAAAGTCGCATCGGAGTTCCCGACCTTGTTGCCAAGCTCGTGCAGCGCCTCGCTCTGCTCCTCGAAGGCGCGGAACGAGCCGTTCCAGATGTCCTTCGCGTTCGCCGTCGCCAGGTTCCGCCGCGCGGCCTGCAGCAGCGGCGGGATCGTGCGCAGCTTGGCCGCGAGGTCCGCCGCCTGCTCGCTCGTCAGTGCCTTCGACGTGTCGAGCCGCGTGCGCGGCCAGATGGGATAGTTGTACAGGCGAATCGCGCCGTGGATGATCGGCCCTTCCTTGTCCGGCGTGTCGCTCTCGTCCGTGACCAC
>JAEUJL010000074.1 GCA_016794835.1 Gemmatimonadota bacterium
CCCTGGCCTGGGCCGCGCGGCGGGTTCTTGATCCGCTCGGGCACCTTCGCCCACTGTGCCGGGGTCAGGATCTCCTGCAGCTGCTTCAGCACCGCCTCCTGCTCCGGCCGCACCGACTCCAGGCGCGCGGTGACGCGCGACATCACCGCCCCCATGTCCGGATTCGCGCCCGCCGACTGGATGGTCGCCTGCACCTCGCGCCCCAACGCCGCATTGCGGGCCGCCACCGTATCCGCGATCGGCTGGATGGCTGCCACCTGCTCGGCCGTCAGCTGCAGCGAGTCCTTGAGCTGCAGGATCGCGTTCGCCGCGTTCTGGTTGAGGATGGCGGCACCCGGGAAGTTGGCCCCTCCCGCGTTTGCTGCGCCCGCACCCGGTGCGGCGCCACCACGACCGCCACCGCGAATCAGCCCGTTGAGCATCTCGCGCGCCCGGTCCGGACCCAAGGTGTACCGCGCCTGCACGCCCAGCTGGAACGGCACCGTGATCCCGTTGGCCCCGCTGCGCGTGGCCCCGAACCGCTGGTTCACCTCATAGGTGTACCGATTCGTCGCGGCATCGAAGCCGCGCACATACAGCAGGATGTTGTCCTGGCCACGGAACTGGCCCCATCCCCGCAGGTTGTCACTCCCGTGCAGCCACTGGTCGAGGCCACCAAGGAAGTTCACGGTCATGAACGACACGGCGAGCCGCCGGTTGAGGCCGAGCAGGTTCGGGCGCCAGTTGGCCTGCAGGTCGAGCGACGGCTGCCAGATCCCAAGGCAGCTGTTGCGGGCGGCAATGCCGCCCAGCTGCCGGCTGATGCAGTCGCGGGCCCCGCGCGGCAGCACGTCGATCAGGGTGGACATCCCCTGCGCCAGCGTGGGATCGGCCGTGGCGGCCGGGTCAAACAAGAACGCCCGGTCGTTGCGCGACCCGTCGCCATTGATGTCGGCGTTCACCATCGGCGTGAACGGCGAGCCCGAGGTGAGGCGGCCAAAGGCCGTGAACTCCAGCCCGAGGTTCACCGGGTAGTTCACCGTGGCGACCCAGACGTGCCGGCGTTCGTTGGACGACCGCGACCACTCGCGCACGTTCGGGTTCCCGCCGGTCGTGGGACCACCGAAGGATCCGCCGCCGCCCCCGCCACCCCCAAACCCGCCAAAGCCGCCGCCCCCGCCGCCTGACCCCTGGTCGCGGGCACGCGCCCAGGTGTACGACAGGTTGACGTTGATCCCGCGACCGGTGAAGCCACCCAGGGACACCGTGGCCTGCCGCGCATCGGTGGCCAGGTCGGACCGGGTCACCAGGACCTGGCCGAAGTTGGGGTCCCGTCGCGAGGCCAGGACCGTCGTCGCCCCGGTCGCGGGGAACACGGTCTGCGCCGGCACAAACACCGGCCGGTTCCCCTCGGCGGACAAGGCGAATTGCGGCGTCGTATTGAGGTTCGCGTCCACGTAGCCAGTCTGCGCGACCCCACGGGAGTACGACAGGTCGATATTGAAGGTGTACCGCTGCCAGAAGCGGCGCGTGGCGCCTAACGACGACCGCCAGGCCCGCGAGGCGGCGAAGTCGTCGCCGAACACCGTCACGTTCGGCCGCGCGGTCGGGACAAACTGGTTGCCGCCTCCCAGGCACGACGTGGGAATGCTCCCGGGATCGGTGGCGAACCCGCTCCAGTCCGGCACGGGAACAATCCCCCCGATGCAGATCAGCTGTGACTCATTGTTGGGCAGCCCGGTGGCCCCTGCCGCATTGGCGACGAGGTTGGTCGAGGGCGCCGAGCGGAACTCGCCGACGCCGCCGCGAATGGTCCATCGCGGCTGGCCACCCCCGCCAGGGCCACCACCGAATCCTCCGCCACCACCAAAACCACCGCGACCACCACCCCCACCACCGCCACCTCCTCCGCCACCCTGCCCGCGCCCGCCGCCACCACCAGCAGCACCCTGGGCGCCTGGCGCGTTGGGGTTCCCCTGCGTCGGCATCCCGAGGGTCCACGTGAAGCCCACGCGCGGTGTGACCCGGACATCGGTGGGCACCTCATCCGTGCGATACCCAAAGGACTGCTCCACCGCGGGGTTGTATTGCGGCGTCTTTCCGAAGAACGATCCTTCGCCGCGCAGCCCATAGGTCAGTTGCACGGCGCGATTCACACGCCAGGTATCGCCGAGGTACAGGTTGACGTTCGTCCCCTGTCCTTCGCGCAGCCGCGGGGTGAGCGTGCGCGTGAACATCGCCGGCCGCCCGGCCGCAAAGTCCTCGAGGGAGTTGAAGGTGTAGCTCCCCCAACGGTTGCTGGTGACGTCCTGCGTGAAGGCCGTGCTGCTGACCAGCATCCCGAGCTTGAACCGATGCCCGTCGGCGATCCAGGACACCTCGTTCGTCGCCTCGACCCCGGTGTTGCGTCCGGTCTGCGGCAGGCCGGTGTTTCCGCCAAACGTCAACGTCGCGATCCCGCTCTGCCCGTCCTCGAACGCCGAGGTGACTTGTACGCGCCCCGCGGGGATCTCGATGAAGGGCGTCCCCTCGTTCCGGTCACGGGAGACATAGAACTTGAACTCGTTGAGAAAGCGCCCGGCGAAGTTGGAGGTCACGGTCGTCATGAGGCCGCCCCCCCAGGTGTTGTTGTTCCCCCCGGTTTGTGGCAGGGCGAGCGGGCCAATCCGCGTGGGATCCTGGTCGCTCAGGCGCCAATCCCCGCGCACGGTGATCGAGTGGCCGCCATCCGTGAGATAGTCGAGGCGCACCATCCCCGACACGTTGTCCGACAGCCGGTCATCCGCCAGGACGCTGAACGGGCGCACCCCGGCATTCGTCAGCAGCTGCGTGAAGCGGGCGACCGAGTCCGGGCTGACACCGAAGCGCTCGAGGGTCAGGGCGTCGCTGTTGGCGAGGGAGGTCACCACATCGTTCCGGCGACGGAGCTGCAGGGCACCAAAGCCGAACAGCTTGTCGCGGATCACCGGCCCGCCGAACCCGCCAGAGAACTGGTTCTGCGTGAACCCCTGCGCCGCCGGCCCCGGATCCTCACCCTCGATCGCGAGATCGCGGTCGCGCAACGAGTACGTGAAGTTCCCCTGCATGTTGTTGGAGCCACCGCGGCTCGTCGAGGAGATCAACCCGCCGGAGAACTGCCCGCGCGAGACGTCGAAGTTGGAGGTCTGCACGCGCGAGGTGCGCACCGCTTCCTGCGGCATCTGCGCCGAGCCGAACGACATGCCATCCAGCGTGATGTTGTTCGCGTCAGGGGACAGCCCCGCGACGGAGAACGCCCCCGCCGTGGAATCGCTCCCCGGAATCGCCACCAGCCCCGGGGCAAGCAGCGCAAGCTGCGTCAGGTCGCCGGCATCGATCGGGAGGCGCGCCGCCTGGTCGGTGTTGATCGCGCGCTCCACGGTCCCCGGGGTCGGCGCATCGCGATCGCGCGGCGTATCCTGCCGCGCCCGCACCTGCACCGCCGACAGGACCGTCGGGTTGGTCGTGAGCACGAAGTCGCGCACGAGGCGATCCTCGTCCGCGTTGCGCAGGACGGTCGCCACCTGCGGCGCCAGGCCTAACGAGCGCACGGTCACCTGGTACTGGCCGCCCCCGTCCGGGAAGAGCACGGTGTACTTGCCCTGCGCGTTGGTGCGCGTCCGGCGCGTGATGTTCGACTCCAGCGACAGCACCTCCACCTGCGCCCCCTCGATGGGGAGGTTGCCCTCCACCCGGCGCACGACCCCGGTGATGATGTCGGTGGTCGCGCCGATCTGGGCCTGCGCCCGGGGGGCAATGCACAACAGGCCGAGGAGCGCGGCCGCGAAAACTCGAAGGGATCTCATGACGACACGTGCAGGGGGGAAACCACGCGCAACCACCGTGGGACGTCGCCCGACGGCAGTTCGTTAACGCAAGCCCCGCACGGCGCGTTCGGGATTAACGGGCGCCCCCGCCGCCACGTCGTACCGGGCGAAGTGACGTGATCCACACCCCCGAGAAGGAGCTGCACCATGTTGACCCGACGCCCGATGGTGGCCCTCGCCACCCTGATCCTCGTCCCCGCGACCCTGGCCGCGCAGCCCCGACGAGCGCGCCCTACCGACGCGCCACCCGCGCCCCGTCGCGAACTCGGCGCCTCGCCGACCGAGTTGCTGAACCGGCGTCGCGAACTGGACTTGACCCCGCGCCAGGTCGCGCGACTCGATTCCATGGAACGGACCATGGTCGCGCGTCGCCGCTCGCTGATGGACCAGGCGCGCATGCTGCGCGACTCCGCCTGTGGCCCCCAGGGCCAGTGCAGTGACAGCGCCCGGCGCACGTTGCGCGACCGCATGGCCCAGCTGCGCACGCGCGGCATCGACACCACGATCGGTCGCCAGGCCCTCGCGGTCCTGGATTCGACCCAGCGCGGCCGGGTGCAGGGGATGCGCATGGCGCGCGCGCGCCAGGGGATGGCGATGCGACGCGAGGCGATGCGGGGTCGGGGCGACGTGGGACCGCGGCGCGGGCCGGGACGTGGCCGCATGGAGATGGGCCCGGGGCGCGGGCGTGGACCGGCAGAAGATCGTTGGATGCCGCGCGACGGAGGCCGCCGGGCACCGCAGTTCCGCCGTGGGGATGGCCCGGACCGTCCGCG
>JAEUJL010000095.1 GCA_016794835.1 Gemmatimonadota bacterium
GACAGCAGGGTATCGGTCATGATGCTCACGGCCCACGCCAGGGCGGGCGACGGATCAGTACTGGTGGCGGCGCACGGGCCTGCGGCCCGGTGTCTTTCGTGCCGGGGAAGCTACATCATTCGGCGGCCACTCGCCGCCTCCACAGGGACACGGCACTCGACCACGTGGGAGAACACCCATGACGCTGCACACCTATCGCGAGCGACCGGTCGACGGCGCGGCCAGCGACGCCCTGGCGTGCATCTGGGAACACCGTGGGTCGACGCACGCATCCGGGCACCTGGTCATACCGGACAATTGTGCCGACATCCTGCTGGACCTCGCCCCCGATGGTCAGGTGCTGAGTGCCGCCGTGGTCGGGGTGATGACGGCGCCCGTGCGGGTGCCCGCTCGACCGGGCCACCTCGTTGGCCTGCGGTTCCGTCCGGGCTGGCTTGCCCCGTTGCTCGGCGTCGATGCGCGCGAACTGCGGGATGCCCGCGTCCCGCTGGAACAGGTCGCTCCACGCTGGGCGGGCGTGGCGTACGGAGGACCTGCTGCCGTCACCGACCTGGTCGCCGCGGTGAAACGCGGGGTGGCCGCGCACCGCGGACCCGCACCACTGGTGCGTCGCGTGATCGACGCACTGGTGACCGGGCCGCATGACGTCCCCGTGCACACCCTCTGTCGGTCGCACGGCGTTTCGCGCCAGTACCTCGCGCGGGCATTCAGCCACGCGGTCGGAACGGGGCCCAAGTTCGTGGGCCGCGTTGCGCGCCTGGAGCGCGTGCGCCAATCGCTCACCTCCCGGCGAGGGGATTGGGCTCGGCTCGCGGCAGAGGTCGGCCTCTCCGATCAGTCGCACCTGGTGCGCGAGATGCGCGCGCTGACCGGGACAGTTCCCAGCCTCCTGGCGTCAGGGAGCACGGGGACGGCCGGCGAGGCCTAGCACCGCCCCGCCGGCCGCGACGCCAGGCGCGAACGATCGCGGTTTCCTTTTGTCCAATCGCGGCGCCGACCGGCCCGCGAGATTGCATCGTACGATTCTCCCGAGACCCTGTCCTCCTCTCCACTCGACCCATGTCGTTCACTGTCGCCCGCATCACCCCCGTGCTCGTTGTCCCGGCGGTCGAACCCTCCCTCGCCTTCTGGGAGGGGCGCCTGGGCTTCACCAAGGTGGCCGTGGTGCCCCATGGCGACGCCCTCGGCTTCGCGATGCTCGTGAAGGAGGGCGTGGAGGTGATGCTGCAAAGCGAGGCGTCGGTGCGGGACGACCTGCCGGCGGGTGCACACGCCGACGGGATGCCCGGGCGCAGCGCGGCCCTGTTCATCGAGGTGAGTGACCTGGCGGCGGTCGAGGCCGCGTTAGGCGACTGGCCGATCGTCATGCCGCGCCGCACGACCTTCTACGGGATGCACGAGGTTGGCGTGCGGGAGCCCGGCGGGCACCTGGTGACATTCGCCCAGAAGGCGGACGCGTGAGGCATTCGCGCCCGCCGGCCACCCCGGACGGGCGCCGCCGCGCCTAGGACTGCGCGGGTCGGGCCCGGGACGCGAGCTGGACATATGCCTCGGCCGCGGCGTCCAGCTCGCGCACCTGCACGTGCTCCTCGTTGGTGTGCGCCACGTGGATCGAGCCGGGGCCGAACAGGTACGGCGTGCCCCAGTTCGTCAGGGCCGGGATGTCGGTGGCGAACGCCGCCACCGAGGTCGGGAAGCCGTCGACCACTCCCAGCCGGACCGGCGGCACCATGACCCCCCACTCGAGCGTGGCGCGCCCGGCGGCCCATCGCTCCACCCGTTCCTGGACCACGGAGGCCGGCGTCACGAGCCGGAACATGAGCCGTGCTTCCGCCCACGGCGCGAAGACATTGTCGGCCACGCCGCCGGCGAGGGACCCGATGTTCACCGTGGTGTCGCCCAGCAGCGCGTCGCTCGGCCAGGCGATGCCCTCGAGTTCGGCCAACAGCAGGACGAGGTCACGCGTAGCGGAGTGCCCCATGGTGGGGTAGGCGGAGTGCGCGGCCTTGCCACTGGTGCGCACGATCACCCGCTGGGCGCCCTTTGTCCCCAGGCCCAGGGTGGACTCGGTCGGCTCGCCGTTGATCAACACCCGCGGTCGCGCGGGCAGGTGCGCCGCGATCCACGCGTTGGCGGCGTGCGCCCCGTCGTGTGTCGTCTCCTCCCCAACCACGAACAGCAATCCCACGCGCACCCCGGCGTCCCGCAGGCGGCCGGCGGCGACCACCATCGACGCGGCGATCCCCTTGGCATCACACGCCCCGCGCCCCCAGAGGATCTCGCCGTCCACCCGTGACGGCAGGTAGGGCGGGACCGTGTCCAGGTGGGTGGAGAGGGTCACGTCCACGTCGTCGGTGGCGCACGCGAAGATGCTGTACCGGTCGGCACCCGCCACCGGGATCCGGGTGACCCGCCATCCCAGCTCCCCGAGGATCGCCTCCATCTCGCGCAACGCGGCACCCTCCTGGCCGGAGGTCGAGTCGCGGGACATGAGGCGGACGGCGAGATCGAGAGGCGAGGGCATGCGGAGGAATGTAGCCCGTGGGCGTTCCCCGGTCGGGTCGCCCGCCTCGGGGCCGATACTGTAGTGCGCCGGCGGCTTAGATTCACCCGCGTTCGCCGCACCTCACCACCCTCCCCCGTTCGCATGCACCCGAATTCCTTCGGCAGCCGCCAGGTCCTGACCGTCGGTGGCACGCCCTAC
This sequence comes from Gemmatimonadota bacterium, assembly GCA_016794835.1. Lineage (GTDB taxonomy): Bacteria > Gemmatimonadota > Gemmatimonadetes > Gemmatimonadales > Gemmatimonadaceae > RBC101. Next base: position 2,705 of record JAEUJL010000095.1, read on the forward strand.
ACGATCTTCCGGCTGGACGCCCTCCGGGCGACCTCCGGCGGCAACGTCGACCGCCTCCCCTTCTCCCTCAAGGTCCTGCTGGAGAACCTGCTGCGCGGGGAAGACGGCGCCTTCGTCAAGAAGGGTGATGTCGAGACCCTGGCCGCGTGGGACGTGAAGAAGCCGGTCGACAAGGAGATCGCCTTCCGCACCGCTCGCGTGCTGCTGCAGGACTTCACCGGCGTGCCGTGCGTGGTGGACCTGGCGGCCATGCGTGACGCCATCGCCACCCTCGGTGGACGGCCCGGGCAGATCAACCCGCTCCAGCCGGTCGACCTGGTGATCGACCACTCCGTCCAGGTGGACGAGTACGGCACGGACGCGGCGTTCATGCTCAACGTGAACCTTGAGTACGAGCGCAACCTCGAGCGGTACCAGTTCCTGCGCTGGGGCCAGACGGCGTTCAACAACTTCCGCGTGGTGCCGCCGGGCACCGGCATCTGCCACCAGGTGAACCTCGAGTACCTCGGGCGCGTGGTCTTCACGCGCACCGAAGGGAACGAGACGATCGCCTACTGCGACTCGCTCGTCGGCACGGACTCGCACACCACCATGATCAACGGCCTGGGCGTGCTCGGCTGGGGGGTGGGCGGGATCGAGGCCGAAGCCGCGATGCTCGGCCAGCCGGTGTCGATGCTCATCCCCGAGGTGATCGGCTTCAAGCTCACGGGGAAGCTCCCGTTAGGCGCGACGGCCACCGACCTGGTGCTCACCTGCACCGAGATGCTGCGCAAGAAGAAGGTCGTGGGCAAGTTCGTCGAGTACTACGGATCCGGCTTGTCGTCGCTCTCCCTGGCGGACCGCGCGACGATCGCCAACATGGCCCCGGAATACGGGGCGACGATGGGCTTCTTCCCGGTCGACGCCGAGACGCTCAAGTACCTGCTGCTGTCGGGACGCTCCGAGGAGCACGTGGCGCTGGTCGAAGCCTACTGCAAGGCGCAGGGGCTCTTCCGCGAGGACTCGACCCCCGACCCGGTCTTCACCGACACGCTGGAGCTGGACCTGTCGACGGTCGTCCCGTCGCTCGCCGGCCCCAAGCGTCCGCAGGATCGCATCGCCCTCACCGACGTGAAGGCCAACTACGGCGCGTCGCTCAAGCAGCACCAGGAGCAGCAGGCCGCGGCCGCCGCAGCGAAGGGTGCCCCGGCGCCCCAGAGCACCCCGGTCCCGACCGAGTGGCGCGGGAAGTCGTTCTCGCTGAACGACGGGCACGTGGTCATCGCGGCGATCACGAGCTGCACCAACACGTCGAACCCGAGCGTGATGCTCGCCGCCGGCCTCCTGGCGCAGAAGGCGGTGGCCAAGGGGCTGACGAGCAAGCCGTGGGTGAAGACCTCGCTCGCGCCGGGCTCGAAGGTCGTGCGCGAGTACTTCAACAAGGCCGGCGTGCAACCCGCGCTCGACGCCCTCGGCTTCCAGATCGTGGGCTACGGCTGCACGACCTGCATCGGCAACTCGGGACCACTCCCCGAGCCGGTGAGCAAGGCGATCGACGACGGCAAG
>JAEUJL010000104.1 GCA_016794835.1 Gemmatimonadota bacterium
AACCTTCGCGCTGGCTCGCTGGGGAGCAAGTCGCTGAAATCCCCCTTGACGGAATCGACCGAGACGCCCCCAAAAACACACGGGCCCCGACCACATGCCGGGACCCGTGTGTGTGTGGCGTCGCCTTACTTGCTCCAGGGCGGGACCACCTTGTTGCTGCGGGCGTAGGCGATGGCCTGCCCGAGGTGCTCGTGCAGGTGCGTGACCGTGAGCGTCATCGCGCGCGCGCGACTCCAGTCCTGCCCGAAGAACTTGATCACCTCACCGGCGTTCGCGTCCGTGGTGAGCGCCATCCCCTGGTGCAGGTGGCGATACGACGCCTCCAGCTCGGCCACGATCTGGTCCTTGGTGAGCTTCCGCTTTTCATACGCGCCAACGGTCTTCGGGTCGGCGGTAATCCCGCTCGCTTCCGGCGCCGGCTTTCCCATCGCGATCGGGATGAAGTAGTTGTCGCTGGCGACATGGAGGAAGACCTCGCCCACCGTGCGCGTGCCGTCGCTGGGCTTCCATCCGTAGGCAGATTCCGGGATCGCCTTCGCAAGGTCGATCATCTTCTTCTGCGCGTCGTTGACGTCGCGATGCATCTCCGCCATCCAGCCCTGGGCGGAGAGGGGGGCGGCGCTGACCAACGCAAACGCGAGTCCGAGTAGACGAGTCTTCATGGTCTTCCAAGGGTGAGGGGGATGGCTGCCGGAGACAAGGCAGCTGCTTGAAGGATATCCCTGATGGTCGCGGAGGGCACGGGTCGGGGACGAGCTGCCGGTGGAAACGGTGGGGTCCGTCGGCGACCGGGACAGGCCGTCACCCTCCGGCACGGTGAGCCGTTGCCATCGCAGGCGGGCCCGGCCCGGGTGCATGGGGGATTCCGGGGGCGCGGTCGAAGGGCGATTCTCCGGGAGCCCAAGCCCCCAAGGCACATGAACGCTCGCTGGTATGCCGTCCCCGGTCTCGTCGTGTCCGCAGGCCTCGCGTCCGCGCAGTCGCCGACGGTTCGCGACATCACCTTTGCGCCGGACGGCCGCCTCGCGGCCTCCATCGAGGGCGACCTCTGGGTGCGGACGGGAGCGAATGGATGGCGCCGGATCACTGCCGGGCCCGCCTGGGACCGCTTTCCGGCATGGAGCCCCGACGGACAATCCCTGGTCTTCACGTCCAACCGCGAAGGCCAGGACGACCTCTACCGTGTGCGACTGTCGGGCTCGGCGGCGCCCGAACGCCTCACGACCGACCCGATGGCCGACCACGAGCCGACGGTCGGCCGCGACGGCACCATCATCTTCGTTCGTGGCCGGTTGAACGAGGCGCGGCTCTGGCAGCGCTCGCCGGCGGGCGAGGAGAAGCGGGTCACGACGGGAACGACGCCGGAGCGCGGCCCACTCATGGCCCCGGACGGCCAGCGCTTCGCCTACGTGCAGCAGTTCGATGGCGGGCGCCGGGTGCGCGTGCGCACGTTAGGCACCGCCACCGATTCCGTCGTGACGGCCGAGCGTCCGGTGGATGACCTGGCCTGGTCGCCCGAAGGGACGCGCCTCGTGCTGAGCACGAGTACCGGGCGTGGCGCCGTCTACTGGACCCCCACGGACGGTCGCTTCGTGAACTACCTCGCGGCCGCGCGCGGCGACGTGGCGTGGAGCCCCGATGGGCGCACCATCCTCGTGGCCGAACGCAGCAGTGACGAGTCGGGGTACAACGGCGATCCCGACCGGGTGGGGGACCGGCGGGCGTCGGAACTCCTGAGGCCTAACGATCGGCTCCTGGTGGTGCCCGCGCCCGCGGCGCTGGCCGACGTCGCCCCGGTGGCGGTGGCGGCGACACTGGACCGCGGCGCGCGCAACGCCGAGGCCTTCGATCGGTTTGCCGCGCGCATGCGCCGGGTGTATTACGACGCCCCGGGGGCCGAGGTCCGGCGCGGCGAGTGGGATCGCGTGGTGGCCCGCCTGCGGGCGAAGGCGGCGGCCGCGCCCACGGACCAGGCGCTGGAGACGGTGATGCACGAGGCGCTCGCGGCGCGGCCCACGCTGCGCGATGAAGCCACCGGGCGCGCCGGGGTCTCGAGCGCCCACCCGGTGTCGACGGCGGCCGGGGTGGAGATCCTCCAGAAGGGCGGCAACGTCGTCGATGCGGCGGTGGCCGTGTCGTTCGCGTTAGGCGTGGTGGAGCCGGACGCGAGCGGGATGGGGGGCTACGGCGAGATGCTCGTCTACCTCAAGGGGATGCCGCAGCCGCGGCTGCTCGAGTTCATGGCGCGCGTGCCGGAGGAGGCGGGGCTGGGGAACGCGACGCTGCAGGACGGCGGGCGCTACCCGTCGGACGGGCCCGTGCTGGCCATGGTGCCTGGCACGGTGGCGGCGATGCACACCGCATGGAAACGTCACGGCAGCGGGAAGGTGGCGTGGGCGGAGCTCATCGCCCCGGCGATCCGCGCCGCGCGCGACGGCTACGTGGTGAGTGACGGGTTGGCGACCACCCTCTGGCTGGAGCGCGACCGCTTCGCCAAGTACGAGTCGAGTCGCGCGCTCTTCTTCCGGGACGGCAAGCCACGAGTGGCGGGTGACACCATTCGTAACCCGGACCTGGCCTGGACCCTGGAACAGGTCGCGCAACGCGGGGCCGACGGGTTCTATCGTGGGGCGGTCGCGCAGCGGCTCGTCAACGACCTGCGCGGCAAGGGGAACGCGATCCGGTTGACGGATCTCTCCCGGTACTTCGCGGCGGACCGCGAGCCCGTCGCGACGACGTATCGCGGCTTCCACGTCTTCGGGAGCACGCCGCCGGTGAGCGGCGGGGCGACGCTCGCCGCGCAGCTCAACGCCCTGGAGCAGGTGGACGCGGTGAAGGCCTACCCCGAGGACGCGGCCTCCCTTCACGCGATGATCACGGCCTGGCAGCTTGTGCCATCGTCCCGCAATCGCATCGCGGACCCGTCGCTCTGGCCGGTGGACGTCACCCCGTTCACCTCCAAGGACACGGCGCGCACCCGCTGGCGCTGCTTTGACGCGGCGAAGGCCCTCACGCCATCGGCGTTCCGTGGGGACACGCTCACCTGCGCGGGTGCGCCACGGCCGACGCCGGCAGGCACGCCAGGTGACGCCGAGCTCGCGTACGAACCGGTGATCACCACCGAGCCCTGCAACGTGCAGGAACATGCCCGGATGGCGGACTGTCGCGCGCAGGGGACGACCTCGTTCGTGGTCGCCGACGCGGAAGGGAACGCCGTCGCCGTGACGCAAACCCTCGGCACCTGGGGCGGGAACTTCTACGTCACCCCCGGGCTAGGTTTCCTGTACAACGACAAGCTGACGTCGTATGGCACGGACCCGAATGCGTACGGGGCACGCATCCCGTTTGCGCGTCACGGTTCCACCATCTCGCCCACCATCGTGCTGCACGGGGACGGGGCCGACCGCCGGGCGGCGTTCACCGTCGGGGCGGCGGGCAACGCGTGGATCAACTCGGCGGTCTACCAGTCCCTGGTCGGGATGATCGACGCGGGATTGTCGCCCCAGCGCGCGCTCGAACTGCCCCGGTTCCTGCCATCGCAACGTGGGGCGTTCGGGGCGGCGCCCACCGGTCCGCGGGAGTACGTGATCGACATCGAGGACGGGATCCATCCCGACGTGATGCAGCGCCTGCGCACGATGGGCCACCAGTTCAACGTGATCTCGCTCAAGGGTGAGCTGCGAATGGGGTATGGCGCCGCGATCGCGATTGGCAGCGGCACGGTGCGTGTAGGGGCGGATCCGCGACGGAGCGGGACGGCGGGCGCGGTG
>JAEUJL010000567.1 GCA_016794835.1 Gemmatimonadota bacterium
GGCCTGGCCGTGCGCACCCGCACCGGCGCCAATGCCCTTTGAGTTGTCCGTCGCCCTCCGGTACATCCGGAGCGGCCGACTGCAGACCCTCCTGATCTTCAGCGGGGTCGCGGTCGGGATCGTCGTGTTCACGTTCATGGCCGCGCTGATCAATGGCCTCGCCGTGTCGCTGACCAACAACGTCATCGGCAACCTCGCGCACGTGCGGCTGGAGCCGCTGCCGCAGGAACCGCGCACACTCACCACCAGTGATGGCGTGCGCGCGCTCGTCGCCGTGCAACGCGGGAACGAGGCCCGCACCTCGATCACCGGGTGGCGCAACGTCGCCCAGATGATCGATCGGCTCCCGGGCGTCACCGCCTCGGCCGCGTCGGTCTCCGGCTCCGGCTTCATCCAGCGCGGTGAGCAGATCCTGCCCGTCTCCCTCACCGGGTATGAGCCGGGCAAGGAGAGCGCGATGATCGACCTCGCGTCCGGTATCGTGCGCGGCTCTGCGTCGTTGGGGCCCGGCGACGTGCTCATCGGGATCACGATGGCGGAGGACCTGGGAGTGACCACGGGCCAGCGCCTGCGCTTCCAGAGCGATCGCGGCCGCGAACGGGCCCTCCTCATCAAGGGGATCTTTGACGTCCGGAGCGCATCGGTGAACGAACGACTCGCCTTCACGGACCTCGGCACCGCGCAAAGCCTGTTTGACGTCGTGGGGTCGGTCTCGCGGATCGAGGTCAAGCTGCAGGATATCTTTTCTGCTCCAGCAGTTGCCGAGCAGCTGAGAGGGATGACCGGGCTCGATGCGGTCGACTGGATCGCCGAGAATGCGCGGTTGCAGGACGCGTTGAGCGCGCAGGGGCGCACGGGCGACCTCGTCAAGTTCTTCGCCATCCTGCTGATCATCATCGCCGTCGCGTCGCAGCTGCTCCTCTCCGCGCTGCGCCGCAAGGCCGAGATCGGGATCATGCGCAGCATGGGGGTGACGCGCGCATCGGTCACCTGGATCTTCCTCTGCCAGGGATTGTTCATCGGGTTGTTCGGGTCGCTGCTCGGCGCCGCGCTCGGCTACGGCTTCTCGAACTTCCTGGCGATTGTCACCCTCCGGCCCGATGGCACGCAGGGGCTCCCGATCGACCCGGCGCTGGGGGAGTACGGCCTCGCGATTTCCATCGCGACGGTCGCGTCCACCCTGGCGGCGATCCTCCCGGCGCGCGTGGCGTCGAGCACTGACCCGGTGGAGGTCATCGCCGCATGAGCGACGTCGTGCTCCGCGTGCTGGACCTGCGCAAGACGTACGTCGATGGCGACGTCGAGACCCCGGTGCTCAAGGGGATCGACCTCGCCTTCCACCGCGGCGAGTTTGTCGCGCTCATGGGGCCGTCCGGGAGCGGCAAGAGCACCCTGCTCTCGATCCTGGGCACCCTGCTGCGGCCGACCAGCGGTGAGGTCGAGCTGGTCGGCAACCGGCTGAGCACCCTGGACGACGCGGCCGTGACCTCGTTTCGCAACCAGCACATCGGCTTCGTCTTCCAGTTCCACCACCTGCTGCCGGATTTCACGGCGCTGGAGAACGTGATGTTCCCCGCCTTGCCGCGTCGACCCGACGAC
>JAEUJL010000128.1 GCA_016794835.1 Gemmatimonadota bacterium
TGCGGACGACGCACCTTCACCGCCGGCGTCGACTTCGGGGATTTTGTCATCTGGCGCAAGGACGATGTCCCCGCGTACGAACTCGCCGTGGTCGCCGACGATGTGGCCATGCGCATCACCGAGGTCGTGCGCGGCGAGGACCTGCTGAAGTCCACCGCGCGGCAGCTGCTCGTCTACGAGGCGCTCGGGGCCTCGCCGCCCGAGTGGTGTCACGAGCCCCTCGTGCGCGACGGCGCCGGCCTCCGGCTCGCCAAGCGACACGCGCCCCTCTCGCTGCAGCACTTTCGTGATCGCGGGATGACCCCCGCGGAGGCCTGGGCCCTGTCCGGGATCGCGCCGGACGCCTAACGCACTGCGCCCACCGTCACATCCACGGGAATCCCGTGGCGCACGCTCTCCGTCACGACGCAGAAATCCTCGAACAGCTCCAGGCAACGCGCCATGCGCGGCACGTCCTCGGGCGCTACGTCGGGATGCAGCGAGATCGCGATGTGGCCCACCCGCAAGCGGCCCCGCTCGTTGCGGGCCATCGTCCCCCGGGCTTCCACGCGCAGCCCACGCACCGCCACGCGCGACTTCCCCAGGCAGAAGAGCAGCGATGAGCCGAGGCAGCTCGCCATCGCCGAGGCGAGGACCCGGGAGGGATTCGGCCCTTCTCCATCGCCGAGGGGCGGCCCCTCATCGATCACGAACGGTGCCACCCCGGGCAGCTGCGCGTCCACCGCAAAGCGGTATCCTCGCTCCAGGGTGAGGGTGACCCCGAACCCCTCCGCCGGAGCCTCACTCATGTGAAGATGATCTGGCCGCCATCCGCCATCCGGTAGAAGTCGCCCACGGTGATGATCGCCTCGACCTCGTCAATGAAGTTGCTGCGCTCCAGGTCAAACATATCCACCGACGCCTTGCAGGCGTACAGCTTCGCCCCGGAGTCCGCGATCATCGTGACAAATTCCGGGATCGGCGGGATGTCGAGGGCCTCCATCTTCTTCTCCATCTGGTGCGTGACCAGGGCGGACATCCCCGGCAACCCGCCCACCATCGTCGGGATCCCCAACCCGGGGTTCCCCACGGTGGCCACCTTGAGGTGTTCGTACTTCGCCTTGTTGATGGCATCCATGCCGAAGAAGGTGAAGAAGAGGTTGACCTCAATCCCCTCCATGCGGGCGCCATTGGCCAGGATCAGCCCGGGATAGACCCCTTCGAGCGATCCCTTCGAGATGATGATCGATACCTTGTCCATGATCGGCTCCGTTCAGATGCAGCCATGGGGCTTGGGGATCCCGGCGATGCGCGAGGCCATCTTGGCCGGTCCCTTCGGGAAGAGCTGGTACAGTTCCTTGATCGGCACGCCGGAGTCCTTCCCCAGCGAGCGGATCGAGGGCGCGGCGCCGGTCGAGAGGAAGCGCTCGCGCATGAAGTCGCAGACCACCCAGTGGCGGTCCGTCATCGTCACGCCCATCTCCCGGGCGATCGCCTCGCCGATGGCGCGGGTCCACTGCTCCGGCTTCTGCAGGTACCCCTCGGCGTCCACCTCGAGGGTCGTGTGCTCAAGTGTCATCGTGGTCATGGTGGTTCTCCTGTGTCAGGCGACCGATGCGGGGACCTGCTTTCCGCGCATCGACATGCGGGTGGGAATGCCGGGGATCTCGTGGCCAGGCAGGAGCAGGTTCCAGTAGATCCACTTGAAGGCCATCTTGCCCATGTGGTTCAGCCGGCTTTCCCCAAGCAGGGTCATCGGGCCGATCGGCAGCGGATAGTGCCCGGGCAGCGGCTCGGTCTCGTAGTTGAAGTCCAGGAGCAGCGCCTGGTCGAACCCGGTCTCGACAAAGCAGTTCGCATGCCCGTCGAACCC
>JAEUJL010000569.1 GCA_016794835.1 Gemmatimonadota bacterium
GCGGCGAGGATCCCCGTCGGCGGCATCCCCGACTTGTCGGGCGGCGAGCAGACGATCACCTCGCGCACGCCGGCCACGCGGGCCGGGATCGCCCCCATCAGGACCGAGCTGGGATAGGACGCCTTGCCCCCCGGGGCGTAGACGCCGACCCTGCCTAACGGGTGCGGGCGGCGCTCGACCACGATCCCCGGTTCGGGTTCCACGCGCGTGGCGACCGGCGGGGAGGTGCGGTGCACCGTCTCGATGTTGCGCGCCGCGCGGCGCATCGCCTCGACCAGCACGGGGTCCACGCCATCCAGCGCCTGCTGCCACACCGCCTTCGGCACCTCGATCGCCGACAGCTTCACCTGGTCGTACTCGCGCGCGAGCGACTTGAGGGCCTCGTCTCCCTCGCGCTTCACGAGGTCGATGATCGCCGCCACCGTGTCGCGCACGATGTCGTCATTGGTGGGGGTGCGGTCGAACAGGGTGGCGCGGTCGTCCTCCGGGAGCTCGGTCACCGGGCCGCGGTACTTCAGGGAGAGCAGGCTCATGGCATCAGCCGTTCGATTCGGGTCACGAGGATTCCTTCGGCGCCTAACGCCTTGAGCGCCGCAATGGTCTTGTAGATCGCGGCGGCCGGGACCACCGCGTGGACGGCCACGAACACCCCGCCGTCCATGATGTCGATCACCGTGGGGCCGTTGAGCCCGGGCACCACCTCGCGCACCTGGTCGAGCGCGCGCCGGGGAACATTGGCCATCAGGTAGCGCTTTCCGCGAGCGCGGAGCACCGATTCGAGCGCGGCCACCAGCTCGTCCAGCTGCGGCGAGGGGGCGGTTCGTCCGGCACGCGCCACGACGTGGGCGGTCGAACGGAGGACCGTCTCGACCTCGCGCAGCCCGTTGGTCTTGAGCGTGGAGCCGGTCGACGTGATGTCGACGACGACGTCGGCGATCCCGAGGTGCGGCGCGACCTCGACCGCCCCGCTCATCGGCACCAACTCGACCGGGATTCCGCGTTCGGCAAAGAAGCGGCGCGTGATCCCCGGGAAGACCGTGGCGACCCGGGTGCCGGCGGCCAGTTCCGCGACGGAGGTGACCGCCGATTCCTCCCGGACGGCGACGACCAGTCGGCAGGCGCCGAAGGAGAGGTCGAGCAGCGACTCGAGGTCGCGGCCGGATTCGGCCACGAGATCCCACCCGGTGACCCCGGCGTCGGCGGCGCCATCAGCCACGAACTCCGGGATGTCCTGGGCGCGAACGAAGAGGGCCTGGAAGTCATCGCCGAGCTTGGCGGTGAGGACGCGATCGTTGCTGCGGACGGGAAGACCGGCGTCCGACAGCAACTCACGTGTTTCCTCAGCGAGGCGTCCCTTGTTGGGTAAGGCTATACGTATCAATGGGATAGCAAAAGAAAAGGCCCGTCGAGCGACGGGCCGGGCGACTGCGAAAGCGCGAGTGAACTACGCGCGCACGCACCACCGCGACCCGGAGGGGCCGTGAGCATGATGGTGGTGGTGGTTGAGAAGGGTCACGCGCGGAAGGTAGCCGGG
>JAEUJL010000156.1 GCA_016794835.1 Gemmatimonadota bacterium
ACGGAGTCCATGATGAAACGCTACGCGTTCGCCGCCCTCGCGGCCCTTGCCCTCACCTCACCGCTCGCCGCGCAGAACCCGGACGGGAAGTTCATGATCCGCGTCCGCGCCCTCTCCCTGACCCCCGCCGACAAGTCCGACGCCATCGCCTCCCCGGCCGTGCCGGCCGATGCGATCACGGTGTCGGACAAGATCTTCCCGGAAGTCGACCTGTCGTACTTCCTCAACAAGTCGTGGGCCGTGGAGCTGGTACTCACCTACCCGCAGCAGCATGACGTGAAGCTGTCCGGCACGAAGATCGGCACGTTCAAGCACCTCCCGCCGTCGCTCTTGCTGCAGTACCACCTGCTCCCGTCCGCGAAGTTCCGCCCCTACATCGGCGCAGGCGGCAACCTCACGCTCATCTCGGACGTCGCGCTCAACGTGCCGGGGGTCGGGGCCCTGACGCTGGACGACGCCAGCGTGGGCTTTGCCCTCCAGGGTGGGGCCGACATTGACCTCGGGGGCAAGGGCTGGTTCCTCAACCTCGATGCCAAGTACGTCACGATCGGGAGTGACGTGAAGGCCGGTTCGACGAAGATCTCGGCCGTGCAGGTCAACCCGATCCTGCTGAGCGCAGGATTGGGCGTGCGGTTCTAGGCCGGCCGACGCCACGCCCCGGGCCAGCGTGCATCAACGCGCGGGCCCGGGGCTGTGCCGTGCCCGCACGTTGCCTAACGCGCCAGCCGGTTGTACCGCCGCAGGATCGTGCGGAGCTGCTCGTGCGGGAGGCGGTACGCGGTCCCATGCGCCCCCTCCATCGTCGTGGCCGCCACGAGCGCATTCACGATCGCCTCTTCCGTCGCCTCGACGGTGGCCGTGAAGAAGGGTGACAGATCCCCATTGGGGAGCCACTGCAGCGGCGTGACACCGCTCGACGCGGCCGCCCCCGGGTTGGCCGTCGAGAAGGCGATGAAGATGTCGCCAGATCCGTTGGATGCCGTGCCGCCGAGCCGGGCGATCCCCATCGGGACGCGGCGGGCCAGCCGCTCGAGTTGATGGGGCAGCAGCGGCGCATCGGTGGCCACCACCACGATGATCGACCCCTCACGATCGGCCGGCGGCAGCTCCCCACGCGTACGTTCACTCCCCACGATCTCGCGGCCGACCGGCACCCCGGCGATGGTCAACTGCTCCCGGGTCCCATAATTCGCCTGGACGAGCACGCCTAACGTGTACCCGCCGGCCACCCGGCGGCTCGACGTCCCGATGCCACCCTTGAAGCCGTGCGCCACCATCCCGGTCCCGCCGCCCACACTCCCCTCGACCACGGCACCACCACGCGCGGCATCGAGCGCGGCAAAGGCGTCCGCCTTCGTGACATGCTGCCCCGGGCTGTCGTTCAGGAAGGCATCGCTGGTCTCGCCCACCACCGGCTGGTGCCACGGGATGTCCTGCTTGACCACCTCGGCAAACCAGCTGTTGACGGCATCGCGCACCACCCCGACCGAATACGTCCCGGTGATCATGACCGGGCCGCCTAACGTGCCACCCTCCACCACCCACGGCGCCCCCGTCATCTCGCCAAAGCCGTTCCCGGCGAACCACCCGGCAAAGACCGGCTCCCAGCGCTTCCCCTTCGGGAGGATGGCGGTCACCCCCGTCCGCACGCTGGTGCGCCCCGTCGCCCGCACCAGCGTCTGGTGCCCCACCTCAACACCAGGGACATCGGTAATGGCGTTGAGCGGCCCCGGCGTCCCGTCGAACGGGATGCCCAAGTCGCGCGCCCGCTGGGCATGGAGTGGCGTGGCGCCGAACACGGCGAGCAGCATCCCGGTCGCACACGCGCGTACGCGGGCCAGGTGGCGCGCAGATGTCATCGGGGTTCCTCCACCAGGTGGGCCAATCGCTCGAGCTCATGCGCCATCCGGTCCAGCGCACCACGCAACCGCGTCGCCTCGGCCATGATGCGCCCCGTGTCGTCGCCGCGCAGCGCCTCGTGCATGCCCGGGAAGAGCTGCCCGTCGTACAACGAGTAGATGTTCCAGCCATGGAAGACATGACGAAACCACGCGCGGTCGCTCGCCCCGGCATCATCGGCGAGGGTCTGCTCCAGCCGCGCCAGGCCATCATTCAGTGCGCGACGCCGTGCGAGCGGGAGGTTCCCGCGTCGCAACCGGGCGTCGGTCGCCGCTTCCAGCTGCTGCGCCGCCACACCCACCCGGCGCACCAGCGCCCGAAACTCGGGGAGCGGGACCGTCTGGGCG
>JAEUJL010000164.1 GCA_016794835.1 Gemmatimonadota bacterium
GGTCCTCCTGGTCGGGGGCAGCACTCGAATTCCAAAGATTCAGGAGGTCGTCAAGGGATTCTTCGGCAAGGAACCCAACAAGGGCGTCAACCCCGACGAGGTCGTTGCCATCGGCGCGGCCGTCCAGGGCGCCGTCCTCACCGGCGAGCAGAAGGACGTCCTCCTGCTCGACGTCACCCCGCTCTCGCTCGGCATCGAGACGTTAGGCGGCGTCATGACCGTCCTGATCCCGCGCAACACCACGATCCCCACCCGCAAGGCCGAGACCTTCTCCACCGCCGACGACAACCAGTCGACCGTCGAGATCCACGTCCTCCAGGGTGAGCGCGAACTCGCGCTGCACAACAAGACCATCGGCAAGTTCACGCTGACGGGGATCCCGCCCGCTCCGCGCGGCATGCCCCAGGTCGAGGTCACCTTCGACATCGACGCCAACGGCATCCTGAACGTCGGCGCGAAGGACAAGACCACCGGCAAGGAGCAGAAGATCCGCATCGAGGCGTCCAGCGGCCTGTCCAAGGACGAGATCGAGCGCATGGTCAAGGACGCCGAGAAGAACGCGGGCGACGACAAGCGCCGGCGCGAGGAAATCGACACCCGGAACCGGCTCGACTCGCTGGCCTACGAGGTGGAGAAGAACTCGAAGGAGTGGGCCGACCGCCTCTCCCCGGAGATGAAGTCCCGCCTGGAGTCGGCGGTGGAGCGCGCCCGCAAGGCGCACCGCGGCGACGACATGACGGAGATCAAGGCGTCCCTCGAGGAGCTCACCAACGCGTACCAGGAGGCCGGGCGTTCGCTGTATACCCAGGCCCAGGGTTCCGAACCCACCCCGGACGCGGGGGCCGCCGCCGGGGACCAGCCGTCGGCTGGAGGAGACAAGAAGGGCGACGACGTGGTCGAGGCAGACTACGAGATCGTCGACGAGCCCAAGAAGCCGTAGCGCCCGGGCCGGGACGGAAGGCGGGAGTCGCAGGTCGGTGGCCCGAACCGCGGGCCGCCCTGCGGCTCCCCGGTCCCCCCGGAATGAACTTCCCGGGCAACCCCGACGTATTACCTGTGTGACCAATCGGTACCCCGGCCTCCGGGGTACCGATGTAGCTTGAAGGGCCCCCGGGCTCCGGTGTTCCACTCGCGGCACCTACCTGCCACCCGCAGCAACCATGTCTTCGTTGTCTTCCCGTGCCAAGCTGTTCGGCGCCGTGGCGATTGCCTTCGCGTGCGGCCTCGTCTTCGCCTCGGGCTTCGACCTGACACCCTTTGGATGGGCCCAGGCGCGCACCGCGCCGGCTCGCCAGGCGAGCATGACCCCGGCCACCGCGCCAGCCTCGGTGGTCGAGCTCAACACCTCGTTCGTCGGTATCGCCGAGCGGGTCGGGCCTGCCGTCGTCTCCATCGCGGCCGAGCGCACCGAACAGCCCACGGCCCAACGCCGCCCCAACATCCAGCGGCGCAACGCCCCACCGGGCATCGAGGATTTCTTCCAGGAGTTTGGTCCGCAGCAGCAACAGCGCCCGCAGTTCTCCAGCGGGACCGGCTTCATCGTCTCGAAGGACGGCTACATCCTCACGAACAACCACGTCGTCGAGAACATGGACCGCATCACGGTCACCCTGATCGATCGCCGGCAGCTGCCGGCGCGGATCGTGGGCCGGGATCCCCAGACCGACGTGGCCGTGCTGCGCGTGACCGGGACTGACCTCCCGGTGGCCGCCTTCGGGAATGACGAAGGGGTGAAGGTCGGCGAGTGGGTGCTGGCCATCGGCAACCCGCTCGGGCTCGACCATACCGTCACCGCCGGCATCGTCTCGGCGAAGGGTCGCGGTGGAAACGACCTGCGCGGCCTGAACACCGACCGTTACGCCATCCAGGACTTCATCCAGACCGACGCCGCGATCAACCCCGGTAACTCGGGCGGTCCGCTCGTCAACATTCGCGGCGAGGTGATCGGCATCAACACCGCCATCGCGTCCGGCACGGGCTACTACCAGGGCTACGGCTTCGCCATCCCGATCAACCTGGCGCGCGACGTGATGGACGACCTGGTGAAGAACGGCCGCGTGCGCCGCGCGGTGGTCGGCGTGAGCATTCGCGACGCCTCTCCGGCGGACGCGAAGGCCGCCGGCCTCAAGGACATCTCTGGCGCACTCGTCCACGAGTACTCCAGCGACCCGAGCCCGGCCAAGACGGCGGGGATCGAGATCGGCGACATCATCGTCAAGGCCGACGGCAAGGCCGTTGATCGCACCAGCACGCTGCAGCGCATCATCCGGGCGCACGAGCCGGGCGAGACCGTTGAGCTGGAGGTCATGCGCTACGGCGACCGCAAGACGTTCAAGGTCAAGCTCATCGAGGCACCGACCGAGGGGCGGCAGGTCGCCGACAACGCCCGCAACCGCGAGGCCGAGCGTGAGGCCGAGCCCGTGCGGGGCGGCTCCTACGAGGCCAAGCCGCTCGGCGCCACGGTCGAGGCACTGTCGGAGGAGTTCATCCGGGAGAATCGCCTCCCGGCCGAGCGCCGCGGCGTCCGCGTCATCGAGGCCGAGCGCTGGGCGCAACGGGCGGGGTATTTCGCCCCCGACGGAAGCGACCTGATCACCGCCGTGCTCTTCCCCCGCCCGCGGAAGGAGATCCGCAGCACCGCGGACCTGCGTGACGTCCTCAGCCGGGTCAAGGACGGCGACACCATCTCCCTGCAGGTCTACAACGTCCAGGCGCAGCAGTCGCGGGTCGTGAGCCTGACGGTGGGCGAGCAGTAGTCGCCCCGCGAGGACGCGAAACGAATGCCCCCGGGATCCCCCCGGGGGCTTTTTCGTAGCCACTCCCGCCGCCTGCAACTCGTGCTGCGTGTACCGCTCGTGCTGCCCGTGCCGCGCCCTGGCAGGGTACCGTGTCCCCTGATGCAGCACGGGCAGCACGAGTCCGGAGCAGCACGCGTTGTTCCCGTGCCATCCCTTGTTCATCTTCCCGCCATGACCCGCGTTCCGCTCCTCATCCTCCTCGCCGCGACCGCGGCCTGCTCCCGCCAGGACGTGCGTGAAGCGGGGGCCCAGTCACCGGCGTCGATCCCGACCCCGCCCCCGGCGGCCCCCGCCGCGCCCGCCCGCGTACCCAAGCCGGACTCCGTTCGCGCCCTGTACGTGAACGCGTGGGCCGCCGGGTCGCGCACGCGCATGGCCGAGCTGATCCGCATCGCTGACGCCACCGAGGTGAATGCGATGATCATCGACATCAAGGAGTCCGACACCTACCTCGCCCACACCGGGACGAAGGTGGCCCTGGCTCGCGAGATCGGCGCCGACAAACGCCCGGCCACCACCTGGCTGCCGGAGCTGGTGGACACGTTGCGCGCGCACGGCATCTACAGCATCGCCCGCATCGTCGTCTTCAAGGACCGCATGCTCGCGGAACGCAAGCCGGATCTTGCGATCCGGCACGTGAACGGCGGCTTGTGGCGTGACAACAAGGGGGGAGCCTGGGTCAACCCGTATGACCGGCGGGTGTGGGACTACAACATCGCCATCGCGCGCGAGGCGCTGGAGATGGGGTTCTCCGAACTGCAGTGGGACTATGTGCGGTTCCCGGATGTCACCGACCGCGCACGGGCGACCATGGCGTTCCCCGGGAGCAATGGCGTCTCCCGCGCCGACAACATTCGTGACTTCCTGCTCTACTCCAAGGCCCAGCTCAAGGACCTTGGCATTCCCGTCACCGCCGACGTCTTTGGCCTGGTCACCCACCTCGAGGATGACGTGGGCATCGGGCAGAACTGGGAGCGGGTGATCGCCGCCTCGGATGCGGTGCTGCCCATGGTCTATCCGTCGCACTACTACGCCGGCCTGTACGGCTTTCCGCGCCCCGGCCTCAAGCCATACGAGGTGGTGCGCCTCGCCACCGCCGACGCCGTCGAGCGCACGCGCTTCCTCGCGGACTCCGCGCAGGTGGCAGTGGGTGAGGTGCGACCCTGGCTCGAGGCGATGAGCATTCGCGGGCTGCGGTATGGCCCCGCGGAGTTGCGCGCGCAGATCCAGGGCGCCTACGACGCGGGGGCCACCGGGTGGGCGCTCTGGAACCCGGGAAGCCGTTTCGCCGAGTTTGTGGATGCCTTGCGCCCCGCGAGTGGCGGGCCGTCCGCCATCGAGGCCTCGGGGTGGAAGCCCCCGACGTGGGACCTGCCCCGCGACCGCCTCAGCCGCCTGACGCAGCGCCGCGACCGGCGAATCGCGGCGGGCGCGGCCGCGACGGACTCGCAGCCAGCCCCGCGTCGCCCTTAGACTTCGGGGCAGGCGCGGAAGTGGCGAAACTGGCAGACGCGCAGGACTTAGGATCCTGTGGGTAACACCGTGCGGGTTCGAGTCCCGCCTTCCGCATGAACGACCGGCTTGGCCGCGGGTGCCGGCCTACCTCCTGAACGCATCCTCCAGCACGCGGCCGTCCAGCCGCTCCGTGGGCCGGATGCCTAACGCGTGCGCGAGGGTGGCCGCCAGGTCCACCGTCCGTACGAAGCCGTCGTGCCGTCCGGGCGCAAAGGCCTCCCCGACGAAGAGCAGCGGGACGTTGGAGTCCTCGTCATGCGGCGTGCCGTGGGTGGCCACGTTGCCGGCGTAGATGCTCCCCGGACGGAGCGTCACCACGGCGGTCGGCGCGAGGTCCGCGGGAAACATGTGCACCCAGCGTCGGGCAATCGCGTCGGTGAGCGTATCCAGGCGCACGAGGGCCTCGTAGCGCTCGACGCGCATCACCCCATTCACCTTGCGCGCGGCGACCATGAAGCTGTCCGTGAGCATGCGTGCGCTGAGCCCGCCCGCCAATGCGTCCTTCTCGATGAAAAAGCCGCCGCTCTCGAAGTCGATGGCCGTCGTGTCGCCGCCATAGCGGCGGACGAGCGCACGCGCCGCGACCATCGCCGGGCGCATCACGACCCGCACCCCGCCATGCAGCTCCGGGATCTTCTGCACGCCGTGGTCAGACGACAGCGCGAAGACGATCCGCGTGGAATCGCGCACGGCAAACAGGCTGTCGAGGAAGGCGCCCAGCACACGATCCAGGCGCACCATGTTGTCATGCACCTCGCGCGACTCGGGGCCGTAGGTGTGGCCCACATAGTCCGTCCCGGAGAATGAGACGGCGAGCAGGTCCATCCCCGGGCCGCGCCCCAGGTCCAGCTCGCGGAACCCTCGCCAGGCGAACCGCGCCGTGAGCTCGTCCACCATCGGCGAGTAGCGCACCGCGAGGCCGATGCTGTCGAGATTCGTGGTGAAGCGGTGGGGATAGGTGAAGCCACGCCCGCCGCGTTCGAGCGGCACGCTGTCGGGCTCCGTGAAGTTCACCCCGGGGCTGAGGTCCCACGTCGTGCCGGCATACGCACGAGTCGGCTCCGCCGCGTTGAAGGCCGCGGCCCACGCCGGCATGGCGGCGCGATACCAGCTGCTCGTCGTGAAGTAGCCGTCGTCCGTGAACCAGTAGACGTCCTGCTTCTCGCGCCCCACGGGCAGGATCGCCGACCGATCCTTGGCAGACACGGAAAGGGCGCGAGCCGCCGGATTCACGGCACGCAACCAGTCGAAGAGCGTGGTCCCACGTAGCCGGAATGGCGCAGCCCCCGCTCCCTTGCCAACCAGCAGCGGATACTGGGGGGTGTTCACCCCCGCGATGTTGCGCGTGATCCCGGTGGATCGCGGAAAGCGCCCGGTGAGCAGGGTCGCGTGCCCGGGGGCCGTCTCCGTGATGGCGTGGTCGTGGTGCGCGTTGGTGAAATACGCCCCGCGATTGAGGAGACGTGGAAAGCCGCGCGTCAGGTCCCCCTTGAATCGCTCCAGGTAGTCAGGACGCAGTTGGTCCACCGTCAGCATCACCACCAGCGTGGGCTGCTGCCCGCGCACCGGCGGCGCGTTGCCGGACGCCACCCCAGCACCAGGTGACGCACAGCCGGCGACGGCAAACGCGAGGCCCACCCATGACGGGGTGGACCGCAGAATCTCAGAAAGCCTCATGACGGCGAAGTATCGCTCGCGGGCCCGCCGCCGTCGAGGCGGCATTGCGTCACGTGCGCGTCGCTGGTCAGCGACGCTGCCCCACGAACACCGGTCGGTCCCAGGCATCGATCTGACACCGGGCGTCGATCCCGGCGGCACCGAGCCACGCGATCCATTCCTCCTCCCGAAAGAACCCCTCGAAATGGCGATCCAGCTCGACCGTCATCGTGCCGTCCGCATCGCGCAACACCAGCGTATACACGGTCTCGAACGAGGTGTCGGTGGGATCGGGGTCGAATGACCAGCTCAAGTAACGCGCGGCCCGGCCGTCCGCCCCGTCTTCCCCTCCATGGGTCGTGTCGGGTTCATACGTCTCGCGCGTGCAGTCCGGGGCAATGATCACGGTGCCCCCCGTGCGACAATGCCGCGCCGCCGTGGCCAGGGTCGCCTGCAGGTCGCTCGGCGTCGTGTTGTACATCACCGCATCGTGGATCAGGACCACATCGAACTGTCGACCCAGGTCGAGGGTGCGCATATCGCCCGGCACATGCTCCAGCTCAGGATTGAGCTG
>JAEUJL010000170.1 GCA_016794835.1 Gemmatimonadota bacterium
AAGGCGATGAACCCGCCCCAGGCGAGGAGTTCAGGAGGAATGGGCGGGCCTCGTCGGGTTGCGCATCTGTGTTGGAAAGTAACCGGGCTGTTAGCCCCCGGCGGCCTCCATCGCCGCCTCCCAGGCCGTCATCGCCTCCGCCAGCTTCGCGGTGGCACCCTGGAGCTCCCGGTTGAGCTGCTCGGCCCGGGCCCGGCCATCCGGGCCCTCATACGTGGCCGGATCCGCCAGGAGCGCGGTCAACCGCGCCACCTCGGCGTCCAGCTCGGCCGCGCGGGCCTCGGCCCGTTCCAGCTCGCGGCGCGCGTCGCGCCCGGAGGACTTGGTCTTCTGGGCGTCCCGCGTGCGCTGCCTGGCCTGTTCCTTCTCGCGCTCGCGCTGGGCCGCGGCGGCGTCTTCCGCCCGTCGCGCGGCGGTGGCCTGCTCACGCGCCCGCGCCTCCTCCCATTCGACGAAGTCGCCATCAAACACCCGCATCTCGCCGTCCCGCAGCTCCCACACACGCGTCACGAGCTTGCGCAGCAACTCCCGGTCGTGCGAGACCAGGAGGACGGTGCCATCGTACGACTCGATCGCGTCCTCCAGCTCCTCGATCGACTCGACGTCCAGGTGGTTCGTCGGCTCGTCGAAGATGAGGAAGTTGGCCCCGTCGAGCATCATCATTGCGAGGGCCACCCGCGCGAGTTCACCACCGGAAAGCGACGAGGTGGAGCGCTTCACCTCGTCGCCGGAGAACTGCACACGGCCGAGGTGTCCCTGGATGGCGCCACGTTCCCACATGGGACGCAACGCCCCGATGACCTCATAGATCGAGCGGTCGCGCGGGACGTTGGCAAAATCCTGCGTGTAGATCGACGCCTGGATCGCCCCACCCACGCGCACCTCGCCATGGGTGGGCGGCCGCACCCCAACGATCGTGCGCAGCAGCGTCGTCTTGCCCGTCCCGTTGGGACCGATCAGGCCGACCACGTCGCCACGCCGCACCCAGTTCGTGAATGGCTTGAGCAACACGCGATCTCCGATCGCGACACTCGCGCGCTCGAACGCCACGACCTGGTCTCCCCCGCGCGCACTCGGCTCGAACCGGACAGACATGGCCGAGGTGTCGTCCGGCGGCGGGGTGAGGCGCGGGAGCCAGGAGAGACGCTTGCGCCGCCCCTGCGCCTGCTTGGTGTTCTGCCCGGCGATGTTCCGCCGGATGTAGTCCTCTTCCCGCGCAATCGACTTGCTCTGCTTGTCGAATGCCCGCTGCTGCGAGAGGCGCCGCTCGGCGCGCTGCTGGACAAACGCCGCATAGCCGCCGGTGTAGGCCTGGGCGCTGAGGTCCTCCAGGTGCAGCACATGGTCGACCACGCGATCGAGGAACGCGCGGTCGTGGGAGATGATCAGCTGCGTCTCGCGTGAGGTGCGCAGGAACTCCTCCAGCCAGGCCGTCGTCTCCAGGTCCAGGTGGTTCGTGGGTTCGTCGAGGAGCAGCACGTCGGCGGGGATGGCCAGCTGGCGGGCCAGCGCCACGCGACCGCGTTCGCCGCCGCTCAAGTGCACCAACGGCGTGGTGCGTGCGGCCGCGGCGTTGAAGCCCAGCCCCTCGAGCACGGCGTCTACTGTCGATGTGTAGGTGTACCCCCCGTCACGCTCGAATCGCTCCAGGTCGCGCGAGTACCGGTCCAGCTGTGCCTTGGTCGCCTGGGCGCCCGCCTCGGCCAGGGCGTTGGCCTGCAGGGCGAGGTCCAGCTCCAGGTCGATCAGCGGCCGGAAGGCCTCGGCGACCGCTTCCCAGATCGTTGTCGCCCCCGGGAACTCGCGATGCTGGTCCAGCACCGCGTAGCGAAGCCCGGGGGTCCGCGCGATCGACCCCACGCTCGGCGCCTGCGCGCCCGTGATCAACCGAAAGAGCGAGGTCTTCCCCGAGCCATTGCGGCCGATCAGCCCCCACCGTTCCCCTGCCCCAATGGTGCAGGTGACGTTCGTGAGGATGGTGGTGGCGCCGTACTGCACGCCAACCCCGGACAGAGACAGCTGCGTCACCCCTCGTGCCTCCGGGACATCAGCGACCCACCCACCCCTTCCACACGGCCTCGTCCACCCCGAGGGTCAACTGGTGCTGGAAACGTACGAGTGGGGTTTTCAGCATGAGCGGCTCCTCGGCCAGCTTCTCCAGCCACCGCTCGTCGCCATAGCGAGCCTGCGCGAGCCCCAGGTCCTGGAAGCGGCGGGACTCCCGGTCGATCAGGGCGGTCACGCCGAACTTCTGGGCGAACCGACGCAACTCGCCGAGGGCGGCGGCCCGCTCGTTCAGGTCGACGAAGTGCGTCTTCACCCGCCGCTCGCTGAAGAAGCGAAGGGCTTTCCGCGTGTCTGCGCACTTCTTCGTGCCGAAGATCTGGACTTCCATAAGAAAAGCTGCCCTTTCGCGCTGAAAACACGCCTCCGGGTGGTTCCCGAATCCCCCGCGAGCTGACATTGTAATCACCCTATGCACCCCCCCGCCCGCCATCGCCCGTACCGTCCCGCCCGCTGGCTGGTCAACCCGCACCTGCAGACGATCTGGGGACGGTTGGCCCGACGGCTGCCGGCGCTGCCCCTGCGGCGCGAGCGGTGGACCACGCCGGACGACGACTTCCTGGACATCCAGCGGATGGACGCGGCCTCGCCCGACGCCCCGACCTTCCTGCTGCTGCATGGATTGGAGAGCAGCCTCCGCTCGCACTACATCCTGCCCATCCTGAAGTTGGCCGCGGCGCGGGGGTGGGAAGCCAACCTCATGTACTTCCGGGGATGTGGAGGCGAGCCCAATCGTCAGGCGCGCTCCTACCACAGCGGTGAGACCACCGACGTGGCCCTGGTCGTCGAGCGCCTGCGGAACGAGCGGCCCGACGCGCCGCTCATCGTTGCCGGCGTGTCACTGGGCGGGAATGTGCTCCTGAAGTACCTCGGCGAGCAGGGCGAGGCGCTCGAGGGAGTCATTACCGCCGCTACGGCGATCAGCGTGCCGTACGACCTGGCACGATCGTGCCAGCACCTGGACACACACGCGTCGTTTTACACCAACTGGTTTCTCAAGACGCTGCGCCCGAAGGCCCTGGCCAAAGTCGCGCAGTTCCCCGGACTGGCCGACCCCGAGGCGATCCGCCGCTCCAACTCGATGTGGTCGTTCGACGACGCCTACACAAGCGTGGTGCATGGCTTTGCCAACGCCGCCGATTACTACCGGCAGAGCAGCGCCATCCACTTCCTCGGTGGAATCCGGGTCCCGACGTTGCTCCTCTCGTCGCACGACGATCCGTTCCACCCGCCCGAGCTCCTTCACGAGGTCGCGGGAATCGCCCGACAGAATCCCGCGCTGGTGACGGAGTTTGTTGATGTCGGGGGACACGTCGGCTTTGTGGAGGGCGCCGTGCCGTGGCGGACCTCGTCCTATTGTGAGCGCCGCGCCATCGAGTTCGGCCTGTCACAGCTGAACAACAGCCGGTCAACGGTGTTGGAAGCACGCTAAGCTATAGGACGCCAATCGCGGTTCCCTGCCGTCTGCCGTCTGCTGTCCGCCCACTGACCCATGACCGAAGCCACCATATTCGTCGCGGTCATCGGGGGACTCTTCGTCCTCCGCGTCATTGCGGCTACGGTCGTCTTCCTGGCGCTGCTCCCACAGGGAGACCGCTGTCTCGACTGTGATGCCCCCACGGTGCGGGTCGCCTCACGGCTGCACGACCACTGGCTGCCGTGGTTCCGCAAGAGCTGGTGCCTGCGCTGCGGATGGGTAGGGTTGCTGCGTCGCGGCCCCCTGACGACCGACGTCGACCCCGTGACCTATGAACCCATGGCGAAGAGCCGCAGCCAGGCCGGCCAGTTCCCCGAGAGGTCAAAGAAGTCGTCGAAATAGGTGAGCCCGGCTCGCTCCAGCTCCTCGATGACCAGCGGCAGTGCGTCCGTTTCATGAATGGGCCCGATGACAATCAGGGCGCCCTCCACGCGAAACTCCTCGTCCGTCAGGCCAAGGCGTTCGTCGAACGCCGTGCGGGTCAGGCCGGTGCGCTCAAACGCCTCGCGGCGGATGACGAGGGACGGATACTCGGCGGCAAGGGGTAGCGGCATGAGTGGGAGTCTAATCCCGCCCGCTCGCCGACGGAGCGGCCGGTCGCAGTAGCTTTCTCCCATGCGCACCGAGCAGGATTTCGACGTCATTGTGGTCGGAGCCGGCCACGCCGGAACCGAGGCCGCTGTCGCTGCCGCACGACTGGGCTGCCGAGTGGGGCTGATCACGAGCGCCCTCGAGACCATCGGGCAGATGTCGTGCAATCCCGCCATCGGCGGCGTGGCCAAGGGGACGGTCGTGCGCGAGGTCGACGCGATGGGCGGCATCATGGGCCGGGCGACCGACCTCGCGATGATCCAGTTCCGGATGCTGAACCGGAGCAAGGGAGCCGCAGTCTGGGCGCCGCGTGCCCAATGCGACCGTGGGCTGTATCGCCGCGCCGTCCGGACGTTGATAGAGGAACAGCAGGGGCTGCACACGATCCAGGGAACGGTCGCCAGCCTCCTCATGGATGGCGGGGAGTTGCACGGGGTGGCGACGCTCGAAGGGCGGCGGTTCGGTGCGAGGGCCGTGGTCATCACCACGGGGACCTTCCTTCGCGGTCGGATCCACATCGGGACGGAAACGCGTATCGCCGGCGGCCGAGCCGGGGAGAACTCCTCGACCCACCTCGCTGAGCAGTTGGAGACGGCCGGCCTCACGGTCGCGCGCTTCAAGACGGGCACTCCGCCGCGCATCGACGGTCGCTCGGTGGACTACAGCGCCCTCGAGGAGCAGCACTCCGAGGTCGAGTCCTTCGACTACTCCTGGTCCCACTTCTGGGCAACTCCTCGGCGCCATAATGGCGACAGTCGGCATCCAAGGCAGTTGAATTGCTGGATCACGTTCCTCGAGAGCGCGGGGAAGGAGATCATCGCCAACAACATCGGCAAGTCGGCGATGTACGGCGGCGCCATTGGGGCCACGGGACCGCGGTATTGCCCGTCGGTCGAGGACAAGATCGTGAAGTTCCCGGCCGCCGAACGCCACCAGATCTTCCTTGAGCCCGAGGGGCACGACACGGCCGAGTTGTACGTGAACGGCATGTCGACCTCCCTGCCGGCGGAGGTGCAGCTGGAGGTGCTGCGGTCGGTGGCAGGCCTCAGCAACGTCCGGATGACCCGGGCCGGCTACGCCATCGAGTACGACTACTTCCCGCCAACCCAGCTCGATCCTTCCCTGCAGGTGCGGGCCATTCCGGGGCTCTTCTTCGCCGGGCAGATCAACGGGACCACCGGGTACGAGGAGGCGGCGGGACAGGGACTGGTCGCGGGACTCAACGCGGGACTGCGTGCGCAGGAGCGACCGCCGTTCTCCCTCGGTCGCGAGACGTCCTACATCGGTGTGCTCGTCGACGACCTCGTGCACCGCGGGGTGGATGAGCCCTACCGGCTCTTCACCTCGCGATCCGAGTTCCGGCTCACGGTGCGCCAGGACAACGCCATTCGCCGTCTCGCCCCGCTCGCCTCCGACCTGGGGATGCTGACAGAAGCTGAGCAGGCGATGGCCGTGGGGCGCATGGGCGCCGAGGATGAGGCGCTTCGGCTGGCCGATGAGACGAGCATCCGCCCGGAGATCGCGAATCCACTCCTCGCCTCCCTCGCGAGCGCTCCCATTCCCCACTCCGTGAAGGTGGTGGAGTTGGCGCGTCGCCAGGGGGTCGAGTTGAGCGCGCTCCTGCGCGCATCGGGGGTTGGGGCCGGACTGAGTCCCGACGCGCTCGTCAGCGCCGAGCTGCAGATCAAGTACGCGGGATACTTCACGCGCGAGCGTACCGCGGCGGAAAAGCTCCAGCGCATGGGGGCGTTTCAGTTGGAGGACGAGGTGCCCTACGAGCAGATGCGCTCGGTCTCGTTCGAGGCGCGCCAGAAGCTCGCGCGGCTCCGGCCGCGGACCCTCGCGCAGGCGGCGAGCGTCCCGGGAGTGAGTCCGTCGGATCTGCAGAACATCGTGCTCGAGGTGGAACGCTGGCGGCGCGTTGCACGGGCGGCAGGGGAAACGTCCTGACAATGTGACCGAACCCGCCCCCAACCTTCGCCGGTCCCCCGCCGGGTGGCTCCTGGCTGCCGTGTTGGTGGCGTTCGGGTTCTTCCCGATCGTGAATTGGATCCCCGGCGGCCGCCAGGCGCCGTGGTATGCGCAGGTGGCGAGCGGGTGGTTGAGCGGAACCGTGATTGTCGTTGGAGCAGGGCTGGTCACCGCCATCCTCGGTCGACGGATCGCCTTCACGGCGCGGTGGTGGGAGTCGCTCGCGAATCAGTCCCTGCGACGGCCTCTCGCCGCCGGTGTGTGCCTCGGCGGCCTGGCCTTCCTGTTGTATGCGGGCATTGCGTGGTTCGTCTTCGACGCGACGCCGCTCCACCTGGATGAAATCGCCCAGGTGATCCAAGCTCGGATCTTCGCGCAGGGCCGACTCTATCTCGACGCCCCAGCCTTTCCCGAGTTCACGAGCGCGCTGCATGTGCTCGACTCTGACGGCAAGTGGTATGCGCAGTTTCCCCCGGGAGGACCGCTGTTGCTGGTGCCCGGGGTGTGGCTGGGCGCCCCGTGGCTCGTGGGCCCGGCGCTGGGAGGCGTGAGTGTCGCGCTGTTCTGGGGGATCGTGCGACGCGCCGGGGCCAGCGCGGCGGTGTCGTTAGGCAGCGTCGTGGTGTTCGCCCTCGCGCCGTTCATGGCGTTCATGGCCGCGTCCCACATGAACCATGTGGGGACGTTGTGCCTGGCCCTGCTGGCCTGGTGGGGCGCGGTGCGTCACGCCGAGCGCGCGACGATCGCCATGGCCCTGGTCATTGGCTTCGCGCTCGGATTCGGTGCGACGGTGCGACCCGTGGATGCGCTCGCGGTCGCGTTGCCGATTGGTGCGTGGGTGGCCTGGCGCCTCGTGCGCGGCACCGAGCGATGGGCACATGCTATCGCGATGTTGTGTGCGATGGCGATCCCGCTGGGGCTCCTGTTGTGGTACAACCAGGCGACGACCGGGGACCCGCTGTTGTTCGCGTACGAGAAGTTGTGGGGCGCCGAGCATGGGCTGGGCTTTCACGCCTCGCCGTGGGGGATGCCTCATACGCTGGCAGCCGGGGTGGAGCTGGTGAGCCTCTATTTCCTTCGGCTGCAGACGTACCTGTTCGAGACCCCACTCCCGAGCCTTCTGATCGTCCTCATCGGCGCGCAACTCGGCTGGCGTGGACGCTCTTTTGAGCTCTATTGGCTCTCTACTGGCCTGTTAGTGTCCTTGTTGTATGCGCTCTACTGGCATGATGGGTTCTTCCTCGGCCCCCGGTTCTACTTCCTGATGGTGCCGGTCTGCGCGTGGTTTGCCGCGCGTGCACCCGGCGAGGTGGTCCGGGCGTGGCCCGGGACGCGCGGTTTTGTGGTGGGTGCGTCGGTGGCAGCGGTGGCCCTGGCCGGAATGAGCGTGGTGGGGGACAGGGGAAGGCAGTATGCAGCCGGCCTGGCACCGCTCAGGTGGCCAGTGACCCGGATGGCAGAGCAGTCAGGTGTGCGCGATGCCGTGGTTCTCGTGCGCGAGAGCTGGGGATCGCAATTGATGGCTCGTTTATGGGCTGTTGGTGTGTCGCGATCACAGGCAGAGTGGATCTACCGGAGCGTTGACGCATGTGCCCTGGACGAGGCTCTGGTGCGCCAGGAGGCGGCAGGTGGCTCCGTCAGGACGGAGTGGAATCGTCTGGTGGGTGACTCAGCGAAGCTGATCCCGTCGCCGTGGTCGCCGGACCAATCGGAGCGAGCGCTCCCCGGGCGCCAGTACAGCGCCCGGTGCCAGCATCGTGTCCTCGAGGATCGTGCCGGCACATTCATCTGGGTCGGACTGCTTGCCCGTGATTGGGGATCCAACGTGTATCTCAAGGACCTGCACGAGCTGAACGTCCGCCACGAGGCACTGCGGGATTCGCGCAGGCCGTGGTACCTCCTCCGCTCCGGGGATGGGAGCGCTGGATCAGCTCCCGTCTTTGTCCCGATCAGTCGGGATTCAGCCTTGGCGGACTGGGGCGTGCGCCCCTGACCGCGTCAGATGGGTCAGGGCTCGAGGGTGGAGGCTACAGGTCGGCTGGCGGCCGCTAAGAGACAGGATCTTCGGGATCGCGCCGCAACCACCGGATGAGGGTCGGGTTCTCCGGATTGGCCCAGTAGCAGGCGTGGCAGCGGCAACCCAGGGTGAGGCAGACTCCTGGCCTGAGTCCGCATGAAGGTCCGCACTTGCAGGCCTTCCAGGTGCTCATGTCCGTGGGATGCACCCGGTAGAAGCCATCGGGCGGGTACTTCAGCATCCCGGTCGGGGTTGGGCGCTTCCGCATCTTTCCTTCTCCCCATCGTGGTGTGCGCATACTCCGGCTACGACCGAAAGAGCCGCGCTCACGCACGATAGTCGGGCTGTTTCGTGTTGTCGCGGCCCAAAGCCGAGGGGATGCCCGCCTACTCCACACGGCGTCCACATTGTGGAGTTGCCTCGTTTCACGTGAAACATTCGCCGGAGCGGGCCAGTCGAGCTCCTCGCCGATGGCACCCATCGGTCGGAAGTTCCACGTGGAACACTCCTAGCCCCCTGCCCTGATCGCGGCCATATTCCGCCCCCCAGATCCACCAGCGGCCGGCGTGTCACGAGTCATCGCGATTACCAACCAGAAAGGCGGCGTCGGAAAGACCACGACCGCGGTGAACCTCGCAGCCTCACTGGCTGCCGCCGAGCAGCGCACCCTCCTGATCGACGCAGACCCTCAGGGTAACGCGACCTCTGGGCTCGGGGTGACCCCGGAGGAAATCACGCACACCACCTACGATGTCCTCCTGGACCTCTGCCCGGTCAGCGAGGCCATTCGTCGAGGCGTGCACTTCGGCAAGCTCGACCTGATGCCCGCCACGCCGGACCTGGCCGGTGCAGAGGTCGAACTCGTCGGCGTCGAGGGTCGCGAGCATCAGATGCGAAAGGCGATCGCCGAACTGCGACCCCTCTACGACTTCATCCTCATCGATTGCCCCCCTTCGCTCGGCCTCATCACCATCAACATGCTGACGGCCGCCGACGGCGCCCTCATCCCGCTTCAGTGCGAATACTTCGCCCTCGAGGGGATTTCGCACCTGCTCAAGACCATTGACCTCATCCAGAAGGGACTCAATCCCCAGCTGGTCATCGACGGCGTCCTCCTGACCATGTACGACGCCAGGCTCAATCTCTCGCGACAGGTCGCAGCCGACACCCGAGCCTACTTTGGAGACAAGGTTTTCAACGCAGTTGTCCCCAGAAACGTCCGGCTCGCAGAGGCGCCATCGTTCGGCAAGCCGATCATCTCGTACGACATTGCTTCCGTTGGGTCGTCGACCTATCTGTCTCTGGCGAAGGAAGTTATTGGCAGGGCACAAACGCATGTTTCTTCCGGCCCGCCTCTCGCACACCCCGCCTGATCTTCCACATCGGCTTCCACATCTGCACAGCTGGCTTGCCATCACCTTCCGTGAACCATGACCCCCGCTGAGAAGCCGCGCCGCCTCGGACGAGGCCTCGAGGCCCTCATTGCCGCCGCCGGCCCCCCGGCGACCGCACCAGCCGCCGCGACCCCGCCGGCCGCCGCGGAGGTCGCGCCGCCGAACGCGCTCCGCGAGCTCCCCATCGCGGCGATCCAGCCCAACCCGTACCAGCCGCGACGCTCGTTCAACCCCGAGGAATTGCACGAACTCGAGCAGAGCCTCCGCACCTCGGGACTGCTCCAGCCCATCACGGTGCGCCAGGGCGCGGAAGGTACCTATCAGTTGGTAGCAGGTGAACGACGCCTCCGCGCCGCCACCCGGCTCGGCTGGAGCGCCATCCCCGCCATCGTCAAGGAATTCGACGACCGGGACATGCTCGTCCTCGCCATGGTCGAGAACCTCCAGCGCGCCGACCTCAACCCGATCGACGAGGCCCTGGGCTACGAACGCCTCACCCGCGACTTCGGCCACACCCAGCAGCAGGTCGCCGACGCCGTCGGCAAGGACCGCTCGACCGTCGCCAACTTCCTCCGCCTCCTCACCCTCCCCGAGGGGATCCGAAAGCTCGTCCGCGACGGTCAGCTCACCCTCGGCCACGCGCGGGCCCTGCTCGCCCTGCCCAACGAGCGCGCGATGATCGAGGCCGCGCGACGCGTCGTCGACGAGGGACTCAGCGTCCGCCAGGTCGAGCGCCTCGCCCACGACGCCCGCCCGGCCGCCACACCAGGCAAGCCCGCGACCCCCGCCGCACCACGCAGCGGCGCCGCGCAAGACGCCGAACTGCGACGCCTCACCGAACTCCTGCGCCGACGACTGCAGACGGATGTCCGCATCGACCTCCAGCCCGGATCCAAGGGAGCCGTGATGCTGAGCTTCTATTCGGCCGACGACCTCCATCGCCTCGTCGAGCTGGTCCTCGGAACACCCCTCGACGACGCCTGACCCCGCCCATGTCCATCTTCAACAAGCCCAGCAACGAGCGAACCATGACCCGCTCCGAATCCGCCGGTGGCGAAGCCACCGTCTCTGTCATTGGTGCCGGCATGCGCATCGTCGGCAATGTCGAATCCAACGGCGTCGTGAAGGTCGAGGGCACCATCGAAGGCGCCGTGCGCGGCGCGCGCCAGGTCCTCCTGGGCAAGTCCGGCGTGATCCTCGGCGATATCCACGCAGCTGACGCCGTCCTGGGGGGCAAGGTCGTCGGGTCCATTGTGGCCACCGAACGCGTGGAACTTCAGTCCACGGCGTCCATTGAAGGTGACGTGAACACGCGCAGCATCGTGGTGTTCGAAGGCGGGCAGATCAACGGCACCGTCCGAATGGGCGAAGCCGCGGCCCGCGCACAGGGCTCCCCGGCCATCCGCCTCGCGGCCGACGCCTGACCTCACGAGGGGTCTGTCTCATGCGCTTGACCCGTGGTACCACCCTCGCCGTCCTCGCCCTCGCCCTTGGCTGCCAGAAGGGCGAGGCCCCGGCCAGCGACGCGTTCCGCGTCGCCCTGCTCACGCCGGGCCCCATCAGCGACAAGTCATGGAACGGGGGCGCCTACGATGGACTCCTGCGCATCCGTGATTCGCTGGGGGCCGAGGTGAGTCACATCCAGACGAAGACCCCTGCGGAGTTCGAGGAGAACTTTCGGCAATACGGTGCACAGGGGTACCGCGTCGTCTTCGGGCACGGGTTCGAGTTCCAGGACGCCGCGCTGCGCGTCGCCCCCGAATACCCGAAGACCCTCTTCATCACCACCTCGGGGAGCACGACCGGACCCAACCTCGCCGGCATTCGCTTTGCCTTCGAGGAACCCTCGTACGCGGCCGGCGTGCTCGCGGCGCACATGACGAAGACCGGGCGTCTCGCGGCGATCGGTGGAACGGAGCTGCCACCCGTGAAGTCGTCGTTCGAGGCGTTTGCCAACGGCGCGCGCTCCGTGAAGCCGGACATTCGCGTCGCGATCTCCTACGTGGGCAACTGGGACGATGTCACCGCGGGCAAGGAGCAGGCCCTGGCGCAGATCGCCGCCGGCGTCGACGTGATCTTCCAGAATGCAGACGCCGCCGGCCTTGGGGTGTTCCAGGCGGCCCGGGAATCAAAGAAGGCGTGGGTCTTCGGTTCCAACGCCGACCAGAATGGGATCGCGCCCGAGGTGACGTTAGGCAGCGTGCTGATCGACCTGCCGCTCGCCTTCATCGACATCGCACGCGAAGTGAAGGCGGGGACCTTCGTGCCGCGCGTGGTCGCGCTCGGGACAGCCAGCCGGGTGGTGCGACTGGTGATGAACCCTGCGGTGGAGGGCCAGATTCCCGCGACCGCTCGCACGGCGGTGGATTCCGTGGTCGCGGCGCTCGCCGCCGGATCCGTGGTCATTCCCGTCCCCTCGCGGGACTCGACCAAGTGAGCTCGCCCACGGCGGCGCAGGTCGCGGGCCTCCTGGACGAGCGCCTGGCCGCGCCGGGATTCCCGGACTACGCGCCGGCACTCAACGGGCTCCAGCTCGATCACCGCGGGCCGGTGCGCAAGGTGGTGGCGGCCGTCGACTTTTCGCGGCGCACCGTGGATGCCGCCATCGCGGCCGGAGGCAACCTCCTCCTGCTGCACCATGGAATGTTCTGGGGCGGCAACCAGCGGCTGGTGGGTCATCACTACGACCGACTCCGCGACCTGATGGCGCACGACATTGCCGTGTACGCCTCACACCTGCCGCTGGACGCGCACCTCGAGCTCGGGAACTGCGCGCAGCTCGCCCGTCGACTCGGCCTGGACGTGGGAGGCCGGTTTGGTCAGTACCAGGGCGTGCCGATCGGCGTGATGGGTGAGGCCAATGTGCCACTCGCGGATCTGTTGTCGCGGGCGCAGGCCTTTTCGGCGGCGCTCGGTGGCGGTGCCCGCGCCTCGCACCAGGCCGCGGGGCAGCAATGCAAGAGGTGGGCGATCGTCACCGGCGCCGGCGCGGATGCCACCACGCTGCGCGAGGCACACGCGGCCGGCATCGACACCTTGATCGTCGGCGAAGGGCCGCACCACACCACGGTCGATGCGGCCGAGTTGGGGGTGACGGTGATCTACGCGGGTCACTATGCCACCGAGACCCTCGGAGTGCAGGCCCTGCTCGAGGTGGTGGGCAGGGAGTTCGGCCTCCCGACGGAGTTCCTGTACCTCCCCACGGGATCGTGACCTTCGCGCTCGAGCTGCGCGACATCTCGCGTCGCTTCGGCGACGTGGTGGCACTCGACGGCGCGACCCTTGAGGTGCGGCCGGGGACCGTCCACGCGTTGCTGGGCGAGAACGGCGCGGGCAAGTCCACGCTGATGCGTGTGGCGTTCGGGTTGGTGGCCCCGGACCAGGGGACCGTGCGCGTGGATGGCGCGGCCCGCGCGTGGCGCCATGCGGCCGATGCCCTCGCGGGCGGGATCGGCATGGTGCACCAGCACTTCACCCTCGTCCCGGCGATGACCGTCGCCGAGAATGTGTCGTTAGGCGACGGGGGTCGATGGCAGCGTGCCGCGGCGGTGGCCCGGGTCCGTGCGCTGGGGGAGGAGACCGGGTTGGTGGTGGAGCCCGAGGCCCTGCTGCGCGACCTGCCGGTGGGGGCGCAGCAACGCGTGGAAATCCTCAAGGCGGTGGCCCGCGACGTCCGCGTCCTCATCCTCGACGAGCCGACCGCGGTCCTGGCGCCCCCGGAGGTGGAGGCGTTGCTGGCGTGGATGCGGCGCTTTGTCGCGGATGGCCGCCGCGCGATCGTGATGATCACGCACAAACTGCGCGAAGCGCTTTCGGTGGCGGACCAGGTGACGGTCCTGCGCGCGGGGCGCACGGTGTGGGATGCCCCGGCGTCGGCCAGTCCCGAAGCCGAGCTGGTGCGCGCCATGCTGGGCGGCGAGGTCGGCGCGTTGGCCTCCCGACGCCATGCGGCGCGCCAACCGGGGGCGGTGGTACTCGCCCTCGCGGAGGCGAGCGTGCGTGCGCCCTCGGGCCAGGTGATGCTTCACCCGACGACCGGGGAGGTGCGCGCGGGCGAGGTGCTGGGCATTGCCGCCGTGGAGGGAGCCGGACAGGCGATCCTGCTGCGCCTGCTCGCGGGCCGGCAGGCCCCCACCTCGGGTGACGTGCGACGCCCGGGCGATGTCTCGTTCATCCCCGAGGATCGGCACCGTGACGCGGCCGTGCTCGAGTTCACGCTCACCGAGAACCTCGCGCTGCGCGGGCTCGCGACCGCGCGCACCATGGACTGGGACGCTGTCGCCCGGCGCGCAGACGCGGTCCGGCGATCGTTCGACGTGCGGTCGGGCAGCCGCAGCGACGTGATGGGCACCCTGTCGGGCGGCAACCAGCAGAAGCTGGTGCTGGGGCGCGAACTCGACCCGACGCCCGACGCCATCATCGCGGAGAATCCCACGCGTGGGCTGGACGTGCGTGCCACGGCCGCCGTGCTCGACCAACTGCGTGCAGCAGCCGACGCCGGTGTGGCCGTGGTCTGCTACTCGACCGACCTGGATGAAGTGCTGTCGGTCGCCGACCGGGTGTGGGTCGTCCACGCCGGGCGCGTGCGCGAGATCGCCGGGGACCGGGAGGCGATCGGGCGGGCGATGATCGGGGCCAGCGCGACCGCGGTGGCATGACCACGCCGCACCCGGGACGGGAGACCGCGATCCTCGTGATCGCCGTGGTGCTCGGGATGTCGCCGTGGTTCAGCGCCACGGTGACCGCCCCCTTGATGGTCCAACAATGGGGAGCCGGTGATCCGTTGTGGCTCACGCTCGCCGTGCAGCTGGGCTTTGTCGCCGGCAGCGTGATTTCGGCCGCCTTCCTGCTGGCCGATCGGTGGCGGCCGCGTCGCCTGGCCGCGGGGAGCGCCCTGGTGGCCGCCGCGGCCACCGCGGCCCTGGTGGTGCCCGGCATCGGGATCACGCACGCGCTGGTTTGTCGGGCCATCGTCGGGATGGCGCTGGCGGGGGTCTACCCGCCGGGGATCAAGATCGCCGCCGGCTGGACCCAGACGCGTCGCGGCCTGGCGATTGGCGTGCTGGTGGCCGGCACCACGCTGGGATCGGCGGTGCCACACCTGCTGCGTCTCGCGGTCGCCCCGGACGATTGGCGCCGCCTGCAGCTGCTCGCGGCCGCGTGTGCCGTGCTCAGCGCCGTGGTGTTTGCCTGGCGCGTGACCGAGGGGCCGTACCAGGCGCCATCGGCGCCGTTCGACCCGCGCGCGCTGGGACGTGTCTGGCGGAACCGCCAGGTGATGTTGGCGACCGGAGGGTACCTCGGGCACATGTGGGAGCTGTATGCCATGTGGAGCTCGATCGGTTTGTTCTTCGGGGCCGTGGCCACGGAACGTGGTTGGCCGACCGGAAGCGCGGCGGCCCTCGCGTTCCTCACGATTGGCGCGGGGGGTGTGGGGTCTGTGTGGGCGGGGCTCGTCGCCGACCGGCTGGGCCGCGCCCAAACGACGATCGTCGCGATGGCGGTCAGCGGCGCGTGTGCGCTCGCGATTGGGCCGCTGATGCACGGACCCGCCGTGATCCTGGTGCTCGTGGCGCTGGCCTGGGGAATGAGCATCGTCGCCGATTCGGCGCAGTTCTCCGCGGCGGTCACCGAATGGTCCGACCGCGCGTACGTCGGCACCAGCGTCACCATCCAGACCGCGCTGGGCTTCCTCCTCACGGTGGTGACGATCCGGCTCGTCCCCGGGTGGAGCGTCGCGTGGGGATGGGAG
>JAEUJL010000238.1 GCA_016794835.1 Gemmatimonadota bacterium
CCATGACCCACGACGACGAACTGGAGCAGCAGCTGCGCCCCGCCTTTGACGGGTTGCGCCGCGCGGATGCGCAGGCGACGCCGTCGTTCGAGGCGATGCTGGCCCGGGCGCGCGAGCAGGCAGCGGCGCCGCGCGAGGTCCGCGACGTTCGGTCGCCCCGCCGCGCGTGGCGGTGGGCGGCGTTCGTCGCCCCACTGGCGGCCGCGGCCGGGTTGGCGCTGTGGCTGGTCCCGGACCGCGCGGGCGACCGCGAGTTCGAGCGCGCGGTGACGGAATGGTCGCGCACCGACCGCGCGTTGCCTACCGATGGATTGCTTTCCGTACCCGGTTCGGAATACTTGCGACGACTCCCCGCCCTGGGTTCCGGGGTGGCGGAGCGACGGAGACCCTCATGATGTCCCATGCCCCGTTCCCGCGCCGCCTGACGGCCGCCGCGGTGGTCTGCCTCGTGCTGGCGGGCGCCCCGCTCGGCGCGCAGGCTGCGCCGACGATCGACGATCCCGTTGCGCGGACCCTGTTCGAGCCCGAGCTGATCATGAAGCACCGGCGGGCCATCGCGCTCACCGATGAGCAGCGTGATGCGATCAGTCGCCTGATTCGTGAGCTGCAGGGCCAGGTCGTCAGCCTGCAGTGGGAATTGCAGGACCAGACCGAGGCGCTCGCGGCGGAACTCGCCAAGCCCCGGGTGGACCTGGATCGCGCGAAAGACCGGCTGGACCGGGTGATGCAGACCGAACGGCGCATCAAGGAAGGGCACCTGACGCTGCTGGTCCGGATCAAGAACCTGCTCAATGCCCAACAGCAGGCGGCGCTGACGAAGCTGCGGAGCGAACCGGCATCAGGGAGTGGACCAGCGGATCCACAGTAGGGGCGGTGCGGATGCGAAGCCGGGCCCTCGCCAGTCGCGAGGGCCCGGTGTGCATCAGGCCCTGGGCCACCAGGTGAAACCGACACCAAACCGCGCGGAGCCGGCGTCGATGTCGAGGTTGTTCACCGAGATCGGGCCCACATCCACCTTGCTGAAGGTGCCCCCCGTCAACTTCACGGAGACGTCCAGGGCCAGCTTGCGCGTGAAGTAGGCGGAGAGCCCGCCGCCAAAGGTGACGGCGGCGCCGCTGAAGCTCAGCTCGCCCACCGCCTGGCCGTTGACCTGCGCATCGGCGACGCTCACCGATCGCCCGCCAGCCGAGACTTCGAGGTAGGGCACCAGGCGCCGCAGGGAGTTGGCGAAGTGAAAGCGCGCCCCGACCTCCGCATGGGCGAGGTCCCACTGGCCACCGACCCCCTGGCCTTCCTGCACCTCAACGCGCGAGCCATCGAGGTGCACAAAGCCGGTGACGATGCGATTGAATCCGTAGCCGACGCGCAGGCCGAAGCCCCCGCCGCCGCTCCGGTCGCCATTCTCGACCTCGAGCGAGGTGCCCATGAGGTGCGCGCCAAGGGAGAGGCCCCGCGTGGTCGAACCCTGGGCAAGGCTCGAGGCGGGCGATGCAAGGAGCGCCGCCGCGGCGGCGAGGGCGAGGCGGCGCCGGGTCGGCGCGAACGAGCGGCGTGGGGACATGACAGGACCTCGAGGCACGGAGAAGGACGCGGTCCCCCGGCGGCCAGGCCACCGGGGGACGACGCAATATAGGAAGGGAGTGGGAGGCAGGCCCACGGTCGTCAGAGGATCGTGCCCAGCAGGACGAGATCCTCGACGGGTTCCATGAGTTCCTCGACCAGGTCGAACACGTCATCGTTCAGTTGCATCACGTTGCGGACCATCAGGAGTTCGTCCCCGGTGAGCGGCTGGCCGGTCCGGCCGCGCAGCGTGGGGTTGGACGCCGGACCGCTGATGGTGACGAAGGTGGTGCCGTTCCAGGTGATCGTGCCGTCGAGCGTTCCGGCGGTGCCGGTCACCGCGCTGCGGAGGGTGTTCTCCTGGTGGCGCGCCGTGACCGTGATCTTCCCCTCGCCGTCGCGCCCCTCCTCGACGTCGCGCACCGTCCCGTTGATGGTGAAGTTTCGCGTCGGCACCGCGAACTGGAAGTCGGCGTCCAGCAGCGTCCGCGCGCCGACCTTGCGGGCATCGAGGCCGATGGTGAAGTCAAAGCGCGCCGGGCCATCCGTCGCGAACCCGGTGACGTCGATCGAGCCACCGGTGGTGGACACATCGACCGTGGTGCGATAGTCGAGCGTCGTCACGTTGCGCGTCACGACCTTGAGCCGGAGGGCAATGGCCGGCCCGGTGTTGGCGCCCTCGTCGAGAAGGTCGGCGTACCCGATCTCGCGACCGACGACCGGCTTTCCACCCGCATCCTGCTCGTAGGCCACGAAGCGCACACCGTTGGATGGCGCTCCCGTGCGCGCGGAATCAATGACATATCGGTCCAGCGCCGGGCTGTACACCATGGTGCGCCCGAGGTGACGCGTGGAGATCACCGTCTTCGCGAAGGTCGACGTCCGCGCCTGCTGGTGGGCCGCACGGAAGAGGTTCACGGCGTACTCCCGCCCTGCGCGGCCCTGCACCAGCGAGGGCAGGTCTTGCATGGCGGCGACGAGCGTGCCCGTGCTCATCGGCGTGCGTCCGCCGAGGCCGCTCACGGCGTCAAACCCCTCGGAGCCGAGGAGCTGGTTCAGCGCCTGGTAGTCGGCCAGGGCTGCGGCGGGGTCGAGCCCGTCGGTGCCAGGCGCGGTGGACTGTTCACAAGCGGCGGTCATCGCGACCAGGGC
The DNA here is from genome assembly GCA_016794835.1 of Gemmatimonadota bacterium. GTDB lineage: Bacteria > Gemmatimonadota > Gemmatimonadetes > Gemmatimonadales > Gemmatimonadaceae > RBC101. Next base: position 2,713 of record JAEUJL010000238.1, read on the forward strand.
GAGGGTCAGGGCCCTGGTGAGACGGTGATGCGGTGCGTAGGCGGACATGGTGATGCACTCCCTCCCGACGGGACGCGGGATCCTGGGTTGGTCAGGTACTCGGGAGTGTGTGCGGGGTGGTCCCCCGCCATATGACCGCGGGTTTGCCGCTATTCGTGCCGGATGGCGTCGATCGGGTCGAGGAGCGAGGCGCGCCGTGCGGGCCAGGTGCCAAAGGCCAGCCCCACCAGGAGTGAGGCCGCAGCGGCCGCGGCCAGCGACCCGACGCTGAACGAGGCCTGGATGAACGCCGCCTGCGCGAAGCGGCGGATCAGGGCGGTGATCCCGAACGACCCCACGAGGCCGACGACGATCCCCACGGTTGCACCGAAGGCCGAAATCGCCACCGACTCCGCCAGGAACTGCCAAAGGATGTCGCGGCGGGTGGCCCCGGCGGCGCGCCGCAGCCCGATCTCGCGTGTCCGCTCCGACACGCTGGCGAGGAGGACGTTCATGATGCCGATCCCTCCCACCAGCAGGGAAATGCCGGTGATCGCTCCCATGAGCAGCTTGAAGACCAGGATCCCCTGGGCGGCCTGCTCGGCGCGGGCCCGGTAGGTCTCGACCGTCACCGCGCGTCGCCCGCCATGCTCGCGGGCGTTAGTGTCGAACCAGGCATCGATCCGCTCCTGGAGCGGCGCCACCTCCTCGATGCTCGCGGCCAGCAGCTGGATGGACGGAAAGGCCGCCCCGCGCGCCGCCGCCATCCGCTCCGCGACGGTGTAGGGCACCTCGGCCGTCGCGGCCGGAGGTCCCGGTGCCGCCGCGTGTACACCAACGATCAGCAACGAGTCATCGCCGATCGACAGCCAGCGACCGACGAGGGAGTCGGGTTGGCCGGGCCGGAGTCGCCGGGCGAGGGTCCAGGAGGCGACGAGGACCGGGGATGCGCTGTCGGCCGGCGCGAGTGCGCGGCCCGCGCGAAGCGGAGGTGTCGGTGGGGAGGCGCCACGCATCCCGCGGAGCGTGACGAGTCGCCGCACGGTGTCCAGCCGTGCCTGCGCACGGGCCTGCACCATAATGGATGCCGACGCAACGCCGGGGAGTTCGCGCAGCGCGTCCCACATCCCGGTGGTGAGGCCCATCGTATCCGGTCGTGAGAAGGCGTCGCCATCCACCGTCTCGACCATGCGCGAGGAAATGCCGATCGCCTGGATCGGCGAGGTCGACTGGAGTTGCTCGCGCGCGGTCCGCTCCATGCCGTCGCCAAGGGAGAGGACGGCGACCAGGGAGGCAACACCGATGATCATCCCGAGGGTGGAGAGGGCGGTGCGCAGCGGGTTGATCCGGAGGGCATCGGCCCCGATGCGGGCGGCGGTGAGAAGCACGTGCGGTGTGGCGCGAGGGTGATCGGACGGCTGGTGCCGGCGCGGCGCGTGCGCCGGCCGACACGCGTCGTGGGAGCCCACGGGTCCACGACGACCCCGGATGGTAGGGGGCCGGCGTCTCCTACGGCAGCTGTGGGTGGTGCGTTTCTCCGCCGCGCGCCATGCGGACCCGGCCCGGGCATGGGTCGCCAAGAGGCAACCGTGTGGCGCCTCTTGCTGTCGAAACCCGACACCAGCAACTTCCGTTGTGTAGAAACCCGACACAAGCGACCATGCCGCCACACGAAGCCGATGTCCTGCGGGGCACCCTCGACCTCCTGATCCTCAAGGTCCTCCTGCGCGAGCCGATGCACGGGTGGGGGGTGAGCCAGCGCATCCAGGAGCGATCGCGCGGCGTGCTGGACGTCAACCAGGGGTCGCTGTATCCCGCGCTCCAACGCCTGGAACAGCGCGGGCTGGTGCGCAGCGAGTGGCAGCAGACCGAGGAGAACCGGCGGGCGAAGTACTACGCGCTGACGCCGGCGGGGCGTCGCGCCGTGACGGCGGAGACCAACAGCTGGCGGCGCTATGTGCAGGCCGTCGAGTTCATCCTGGAGGGTTGAGATGTCGACGAGCTGGCGCGGACGGTGGTTGCGCTTGCGGGCCCTGGTGGC
>JAEUJL010000298.1 GCA_016794835.1 Gemmatimonadota bacterium
GGCTTGTCGACGATGATGAGCTCGGCGTCTTCGTAGACGATCACCGGTTGGGAGTCATCGAATGGACTTGCCCCAAACACCGGCATCGGATCGGCAGGCAGTCCGTCGAGCATGTGCGCCAGGATCGGCGCGCACTTGCCGCGGCACGCGGCGTAGAACGCACCCGCATGGCGATCGCCGGAACGCGGCGGGGCGCCCCACCAGAATTCGGCCAGGGCAAGGGGTCGCAAGCCGAGCCGATATGCCTGCGCAAGCAGCTTGGGGCCCGCGCAATCACCGGCGCCCCCCGGTGGCTCGGCCGGGGCAAAGAGATCGCGGAGCGACCGCACCTCACCGCGGGCGTTGGTGAAGCGATACGCTGCCTGCACCAGCGGAAGCAACTCGCGCGATCGCGTGGCGCGCACGTGCGGGTCATCCTCGTGGTCGTTGGCACGACCATCAAACCGCTCCGCGTCCCACGCCGCCGCATCAAACGCGGGTGGGGCCCAGCCCTCCACGTCCCACGCGCCGTGGAGCATGCCGGAGAAGGCGCGCAGGTAACCGATCGTCCCGTCCGGAGCCTCGACCACGAGCACGCCGAGCATCTTGCCGCCTCCCGGCCGGTCGAAGCCGAGGCGTTCTCCCGCACGCGACGTGAGAAAGGCACGCATCTCGTCGACGGCACGACGCGCAATCGCGGGCACCGCCGCGCGATCGAACGGGCTGGGAAAGCGTGACGGGATGTCGGCCGCGATCGGTGCGGGAATGAACGCAATCATGTCTGTCCGTGGCGACGTGGGGCACAATGGCGCCGCGCGCGGTGCAACCTAGCGTGATCGCCAACGGCGCCGCGGGGTGGTCGCACCTCGTGGCCGGGGTAGATTGGGCGAGCGCTCCCCCGGGACGAGCGCGTCACCGCGCCGGGCCGTCGCTGTCGGATGCCGACTGTCCTGGACGGGTCGCTGCGTCCTCCTCGCTCATCCTGTCGCCGGTTGATTCGAACCCTTGTCGTGGGAACCTCACACATGACGCCATCCCGCCTCTTGCTCGCCACGAGTGCCCTGTGGCTCACCGCCTGCGCGCACACCCCGACGCGACACGGGTTGGGGGACCGGCAGGTGCTCAGCCCGCCGGGGCTCGCCCCGCTCGTCCCGGCCTACTCCGTGGCGATCCGGTCGGGCGACCAGGTCTTCGTCTCCGGCATGACAGGGATCGCGCCGGGCACCCAGGACATCGTGGCGGGCGGGGTGGCGGCCCAGACGCGACAAACGCTTGAAAACATCCGCGCCGCCGTGCAGGCGGGCGGTGCCACGATGGCCGACGTCGACGAGTGCACCGTGTTCCTCAAGGACATGGCCGACTACGCCGCCATGAACGCGGTCTACATCGAGTTCTTTCGCGTCGACCCACCGGCCCGTGCCACGCTGGCGGTGACGGCGCTCCCACGCCCGGCAGCGCTGGTGGAGATCAAGTGCAGCGCGCGCATTCGCCGGCGCGCCGGCACTCCGTGACCAGGGTCAGCTCCTGAACCAGCCTTCCTGCTGCAGCTGGGCCCAGACCTTCTGCACCACGGCGGCCCCGCGGCGCACCACGCGCGCCTCATCGTCCACGACGAGCCGGCCATCGAGCACCTGCGCATAGCCGTCGGTCACGACGTGCCGCACACTGAGGCCGTTGGCATAGAGCAGGTTGCTCAACGGCTCGGGCCCCGGGGCGCCGCTGCCCACCAACAGGCCGCTGACGTCGACCGTCACCAGGTCGGCCCGGGCACCCACCGCGATGCGCCCGAGGTCATCGCGCCGCAGCCCCTGCGCGGCGCCGAGCGTGGCCCCGTGCACCGCGTCCTGGATGGTGGGGAGCTTGAGCGTTGAGCGGGTGGCCGCGTTCAGCACGCGCGCCCGCGCCCGGCCACAGATCACGGCCAGCTTGAGGTTCTCGACGTAGTCGTTGGAGTGCGTGTCGATCCCGACATTGGTGCGCACACCCGCCGTCAGGGCCTCGGGATAGGGTTGCGTCCCGCTGGACGCGCCGGCTCCGCCACCGGACGGGCAATGCGCGTAGACCGCGCCGTGTCGCTGCATCACCGCCCAGTCCTCCGCGGTGGCCCCGCTCATGTGGGCCCCAAACACCGGCATGCTGAACGCCCCCAGGGACTCCATCCACTGCACCGGCGTCTGTCCCCACAACCGCTGCACGGTGCGCGTCTCGCCCACGCCCTGCGCCAGGTGGAGATGCAGCCCGTTCCCGAGTTCGCGTGCGGCGGCCAGCACGGCGCGCATCGTCTCCGGCGTGTGCGTGTCCGTCGCGTGCGGGGTCATCATCGGCCGGATGAGCCCCTCCTCCGCCCCGTTCACCGACAGCGCAAAGCGCCGGTTCTCGTCGATCTCGACCAGGGTCCCCGCCACCGCGTCGTGCAGCACCTGGTCGTTGGTGCGACGCCAGATGGGGAAGAGCCGCGCCGTCCCCGGCACCATCCCGCCCGGGAAGCCGCGCACATGCCACCGACGGGCCACCCGGACGTAACTCTGCGCCTGCCGCAACGAGAGGCTCATCTCCAGGTGCGAGGTGCACCCGGACCGCAGCAACTCGGCCACGTTGTAGGCCGTGAGGGCATCGAGGTCATCGTCGCCTAACGTGTCCACGATCTCCAGCGGGCGCTGGTACGAACGCCCGGCCTCGATGATCCCGCGCGTCGGGCTCCCCGATGCGGCGTGCGTGTGGCCCGAGATGAAGCCGGGGAGCAGCAGCGCCCCGCGCGCATCGATGCGGCGCACCGACCCGGGGATGCGCCCTTCGCGCACCTCGACAATGCTGTTCCCCCGCACGCGCACGGACGCATCGGGGACGAGGACCTGCTGGTCGCCCCGCTGCACCAGCGCCCACGACGCCTCGATCACGAAGTCGCGCGCGGGCTGGCGCGGGGCCGGCTGAGGGGGCACGGGCCAACCGAGCGCGGGCAACGCCACGGCGCTTGCACCAAGGAAGGCGCGCCGCGTGACGTGCTCAGCGGAACCACCCAGGCAGGGACAGTCGTGCACGGGATCGGACATGCGACCCAAGCTAGCCGCGACTTCGCCCCGCAGCGACCGCGGCGCCGCGCGTTGTGACGCGCCCCGCGCGCGGACGACTACTGGTTGTTCGGGTCGACCGGGCGCGCGAAGACGAAGTCCAGCTCCAGGGTGATCGGGTCGTCGACGCGTGCGATCAACGGCACCTTTGGCACGGCCATCCCGAACTCGGCAAAGCGCACCGTCGTCCGCGCCGTCCCACGCACCGCCCCGCCCGACAGGCTCACCTTCGCCGACCAGTTGGTGGAGCGCGTGAGGCCATGCAGCGTGAGATCCCCCACGACGACCACATCAAACGTGCCCGACACCGGCAGCGGGGACGGCAACCCACGCAGTTCGCGCACGGCGAGTTCCGCTGTTGGCCACTTGGCTGTCTCGAGCGTGTTCTTCTGCACGTAGCTGTCGCGGCGCGTGCGATCGGTCTTGAGGCCGGTGAGCTGGATCGTGAGTCGCGACTCGCTCGTCACGGGTCGTCCGGCGACATCCAGGACCACCTGCCCGACGACCGCCCGGGTGCTGCCCACGACTTCGTTGTCGATCGTGTTGGCGGCAAAGCGCTCGGTCACGCGATACCGCGCCTCGACGGCTGAGGTGTCGAGCGCATACCGACTGGCACCCGGCAGGGCGCCCTGCGCGAGGAGCGCCATCGGGGCACACATGCCCAGGAGCCAGGGAACGAACCGAATGCCCATGATCGGCGCGAGAGGGGAACCAAGCGGCCAGCGGTGATTCCCATTACGCCCGGGCGCGCGCCAGTGTTGGCCACGGGGTTCCCCTCTCGGACGTTCGGTCGTAGCGTCCGGCCATGACCCCAACCCCGTTCGCCGGAACGATCGGCCTTGGCATCGGCGCCGTGATGGCCGCCCTTGGCGTCTACGTCGCCCTGCGGGCCCTCGTGTTTGGAGGGGCGCCCCTCACCGGCACGCTAGGCCTCGACCTCGGCTTCGCCGTCTTCTTCATCGCGCGGGGGGGACTCCAGTACCGCCGCTGGCGGCTGGCGCAGGAACGCTCGACCCGCCCGTAAAGGCCTCGACCGCGAGCGTAAACGTCCGCTCCTCGCCGGGCGGCAGCGGGCCGACCCCAACGACCTGGCGCGAGACCTCTTCCCCGCGGGCGTTGCGAACCGTCACGACGACGGAGTACTCCCACGGCTGCGCTCCCCCGCCGTGTCGCACCGTCCCCTCGACACGCAACGGCACGAGGTCCGGCTCGCGCACCGTCCCCAGCTTGCCGCCAGCGCCGAACCGCACGTGGTGACGACACGCGGGGCAAACGACCGCGCTCTCCAGGATCGTCGTGCGGCAATGTGGGCAGCTCCGGGTCGCCCCCGGGGCTGCCGCACGCACACCGGTCATAACGCGTTTGAACCGTTACGCTCTCCGACCCCATCCTCGTGACGCCACCCGAACTCCACGTGGCCACGCATGCGCGAACCGGCGGCCACGACCAGCGAGCCGGCGCGCAGGTCACCGACCATCACCCCTGTCGAGAGCAACTCCACGGAGGCGGCCTGCAGCACGTTCCCCTGGAGCTCACCCGCGATGATCACCGCGTTCGCCGTGACACCCCCATGCACGGTGGCCCCGGCCTCGATGGTGAGGTTGCCCTCGACCTGCACGTCACCGGTGAAACGTCCGGCGATGCGCACATGACCGGCGCCCTGGATCTTCCCCTCGATTGCGAGTTGCGCGCCGATCAACGATTCCTTGGCCTCGACCGTGCGGCGCGATGTATCCCACGCAGGCTGCGGCGCGGGGGCGAGATCCTCGCGCGGGGCCAGCGGTTCCGAGACAGCAAGCGCCGAATCGCGGCGCGCAGGTGCGGCGTCCTTCCACAGTGCCATGGGTGACCTCCCTGGGTGAGCTCCCCAGATGTCACCGCGAGCGCACTGGCGCGGTGGCCCACGTCACCTTTCACTCAGCTGACGCCGGCGAGCTCTACTGTCTGGGTGCTGCGCCCCGGGATAGGTTGCTGCGACCTTCGAAAGGGATCGGGTCCTGGTGTCTGGTTCGCAAGGGAATGTGGGACGACGCCCGCTGGTGGCGCTGAGCTCGGCCGCGGTGTTCGCCGTGTACAGCGCGGGCTACCTGCGCACGCAGTCCGCCGCCGAAGCGCTGGACCTCGAGACGGCAGCCCGACGCGCCGCCGGCCGCCGGGAAATGCCGGCGACGGCGACCGACAGCGCGCCCCTCCAGGCCCTGCGTGACACGGTGGCCGCCCTGCAGGACACGGCGCCCCCCGCCCGGGTCGTGGCCACGGTCGTGGACTCTGCCAAACGACCAGCTGCAGCGGTGCCGGCCCCGACCGTCGCCGTCACCACCGCCGAACCCTCGACGCCGCCTGCGACCACGGTGGCCGCGGCGCCGGTCGATTCGGCGACCAAGGCCAGCGTGCCAGCGATCCCGGAATACACCCCGCC
>JAEUJL010000354.1 GCA_016794835.1 Gemmatimonadota bacterium
CGTCCCTATTATCGTGGAGTTGTTGACTTCCCTCAGGAGTCGGTGAGGCAATAAATGGCGAACAGTGTGGTGCCGTCTCCGGGCGGGGCTTTCCAATCCCCCGGACTGGACTTCAACGCCCAGGATTGGGGCGGGCAGCAGGCCCCCCCGGATCGGGGCGGCGCGGGCATGCAGCAGCTCGTCGCCCGCACGATGGCGGCGATCAAGCGATACCGCTGGCTGATCCTCGCGATCTTCGTCGTCGGGAGCGCAACAGGCGTTGCCCTCACCCGTTTCGTGAAGCCGAAGTACGCGGTCGATGCGACGATCTGGATCGCGGAGAACGCCTCGCGTAACGGCCCGGTCCAGGCCCCCGGCCTGATCCAGAGCGACAACGGCTGGAGCGACCTGGTTCGCAGCTTCATCATCCTGGATCCGGTGGTCAGCCAGCTCGCGCTGTACGTGACCCCCAAGAACGAGCGGGACTCCCTGGTCTTCCGGGAGCTGATGCCCACGGACACCCTGACGCCTGGGCTCTACCGCATCAAGCTCAACCCCAACAAGACCAAGTACCAGCTGAATCAGCTGGCGGAGCAGCGCGGGGAGAAGGAGCGCCTCGTGGAGTCTGGCGCCGTCGGCGATTCCATCGGCCGTTCCGTCGGCTTCCGCTGGCTGCCGCAGCGGGCGGCCTTCCGACGGGCCGATGAGTTTGACTTCGAGGTCATCACCCCGCGCGAAGCGGCGGTCGAATTGCAGCGCGAACTCGCCGTGGGATTGCCGCCCAGCTCCAACCTGATGCGGCTCGGCCTCCGCGGCGAGCACTCGGTGCTCACGTCCCAGACGCTCAACGCGGTGATCCGCCGCTTTGAGAGCGAGGCCACACGACTGAAGAAGGTCAACCTCATGGAGGTGGCCAACACGGTCGACGAGCAGCTGCGCAATGCGTCCGACGCGCTCGCGTCCGCCGAGAACTCGCTCGAGAGCTTCAAGATCAACACGATCACGGAGCCCAACGACAACGTCGCCATTTCCCCGGGGGTGTCCATCGCGACCAACCCGACGATGACGACGTACTTCTCGGATCGCACGAACCTCGAACAGGCGCGGTCGGACCGGCAACAGCTCGAGCGCATCATGAACGAGGCGTCCGCGCGCGGCGGCCGCCTGTCGGCGGAGGCCCTCCGCGGCGCTCCCAGCATCCTCGCGAACGGCCCCACCGGGAGCCTGCTCGCCGCGGAACTGCTGACCCTCAGCACGAAGGTGGCTTCCCGCGACGCGATGTTGGTGACCTACACGCCCGAACACCTGAAGGTGAAAGAGGTGCAGCGGGAAATCGACGTGCAGGAAACGCAGGTGATCCCCGCGATCGCGCAGCGGCTCCTGGCCGAGTTCCGTGAGCGGGAAACGGAACTCAACCGCCGCATCGACCGCCAGGCGGGCGAGCTCAAGAAGATCCCGCAGCGCACCATCGAGGAACAGCGCCGCCAGCGTAACGTGGCGGTGGCCACCACCATCTTCCAGGATCTCCAGAGCCGCGCCGTGAACGCGCGCCTCTCCGAGAAGACGGTGATGCCGGACATTGCCATCCTGGATACCGCGATCGCTCCGCGTCGCCCCACCAGCGACACGAGCCTGATGTTGATCGGCGCGGCGATCGTTGCGTCGCTCGGTGTTGGCATCGCCGTGGCCATCCTGCTGGATCGCCTCGACGGCCGGTTCCGCTATCCGGAGCAGGCGGTCGATGAACTCGGCCTCGACATCGTGGGGGCTGTCCCGAGCTACACCGCCCCGCGCAGCCAGCGCCAGCGGCTGGAGCAGGCGTCCCAGATGGTGGAGTCATTCCGTTCCCTCGCCCTGTCGGTGCGATCCGCCTTCCCGGCGGGCACGCCGGTACAGCTCACGGTCAGCAGCCCGGGGCCGGGCGACGGCAAGTCGACGATCTCGATCAACCTGGCCAATGCGCTCGCCGAAGGTGGGTACCGTACCCTGCTCGTCGACGGCGACATCCGCCGCGGGCAGCTGCACGAGTCCTGTCCGCCCGCCAGCCAGACACCGGGGCTCCTCGACTATCTCGCCGGTGAGGCGACGCTTGGCGAGGTGATCAAGGCGACCGACCTGCACGTGAACCTGTCCCTCATCCCGTGCGGCACCCGCCGGCGCCAGGGGCCGGAGCTGCTCGCCTCGCAGCGCACGGCGATGATGCTGCGCGAACTGCGCTCGCAGTTCGATGCCATCGTCGTTGACTGCGCCCCGCTGGGCGCGGGTATCGATGCATATGCGATGGGCAGCGCCACCGGTTCCATGCTGCTGGTGCTCCGTGCGGGCGAAACCGACCGGCGACTCGCGCAGCAGAAGCTGAACACCATCGACCGGATGCCCATCCGCATCCTGGGCGCGGTGCTCAACGACATCGGCGAGTCGCCGGAGTTCCGGTACTACCACTACCTGGACGGCTACGGCACGCCGGAGACGTTGCCAGAGGTGGCGCTCATCGGCGGCAGCGGGAGCAGCTCCAAGTAGGCCCGCCGCGGCACCCAGGAAGGGAAAGGGCCGGTCTCGCTCACGCGAGGCCGGCCCTTTCCGCATCTCGTGGGGTCCGCGCGGCCTACCGCAGCAGCGGGATGCCCCGCTTGGCCTGCAGGTAGAGGGAGAGCTTGAGGAGGAGGGCTTCCACGTCCCACGGTTCGGCGAGCAGGTCCCACGCACCCGCGCGATACGCCTCGAGCTGCTGGGCGCGCGAGGGGGTACCCGTGGTCAACAGGACGATGGGGGTGGCGGGGTCGAACCCAGGCAGCCCCCGCAGTCGGCTGACCGCCTCCGTGCCGCACATATCCGGCAGGGACCTGTCCACGAGGATGGCATCCGCGCCCCTGGTCGCCGCGAGGTGCAGGAGTTGGCCGCCCGTGTAGGCGCGGATCGTCCGGAATCCCGCCGGCGCGAGGAGGCTCTCCAGGGAGCGCGAAGACCACTCCTGGTCGTTCCCGAGGAGGACGAGCGGCTGGGGGTTTTCGTCGAGCATGGCTGGGTCCGTCACAATGACTCCTTGGCAGCGGACCGGGCGGTCCGCACCCCTGAGCCAACGCACGATGCATGCTCGCGCGGGGGTCGCTGTGACGCGGAGCCCGGGCCATCGTTTACCGGATGGAGCGTTGCGCGCGGTCAGCGAAAGTGAGGTGGGGGAGCGTCATTCGGGCTCCCCTCCGGCACGATTTTCGCTAAGCGTGTACTATGTCGTTGCCCTGCATAGCGTTCCGCGACCGGCCGCTGCGGTCACACAAGCACGATCCATGCATAAGGATATCCTCATGAGAGTGCACCTCGAGCTCAACAAGCCAGCCATGTTACTCGGACTCGCAGGCTTGCTGGCCTTGTCCCCGATGGCGGGCGCGCAGGACCCGTTGGGCTTGCAGCGGCGCCAAGCGACCCGAGCGGAGCTCGAGGAAGCGGTGAAGGCCGCGGACTCGGTGGCGCCTCGGGTGGACGAAAAGACGCGCCTGAAGCTGGAAGCGCACGCCAACTCGATCCGGCAGCGACTCAAGAACGGCGACTTCGGCCCCGGCGACCGGCTCTACCTGACGGTCCTCGGCGATTCGACGCTGACGGACACCTTTACGGTCAAGCAGGAGCAGAAGCTCGCCCTTCCGAACATCCCGGAGTTCTCGGTGCGTGGGGTGCTGGATTCGGAGCTGACCGCACACCTGACGAAGGAGCTCTCGCGCTACGTTCGTGACCCAAAGGTCACCGCGACGGGACTGATCCGGCTCACCTTGACTGGTGGGGTGGGTCGACCGGGATTTGTGACGGTTCCGGTGGACATGCTGGTGACGGATGTGTTGATGTCACAGGGTGGTCCCTCACAGGCTGCGGACCTCCCGAAGGCGTATGTTAAGCGGGCCAACCGGACGCACCTCGACAAGAAGCAGTTTGCCGAGGCGCTCCGCACGGGGCGGACGGTCGGCGACGTGGCGATCCGCGATGGGGACGAGATCATTGTCCCGGTCGTGTCGCCTAACGGGCGGTGGGGCATGACCTGGATCCCGGTCGTCACGTCCGTGGTCGGGCTCTTTTGGATCATCCAAGGGGGCCGTGGGGGGCGGCGGATCAACCCGTGACGGTCACCGGAGACGAGGGACGATTGCCTATGCCATGGACAGGAAGCGCTGCGGAACGGATGAGCGATGTCCGCGTGAACACCCCAGCTCGTGCGCGGGCACGCGTCATCGACCGCAGCGTGGAACGCCCACGTTCGGTGGATGCCCCGGGGCGGCCCGAGGAGGAGTTCGTGCCGCGCGAGCGGCATGAGGGCATCAATCGCGCCCTGAACGTCGTGCTGGCACTCATCGGGCTGGTGCTGACGCTCCCGATCCTCGTCCTCGTGTCCCTGCTCATCAAGGCCACGTCGCGCGGCCCCATCCTCTACACGCAGACCCGCGTTGGGCTCGACCGCCGGTGGCGCCGGACGCTTGCCCTGCGGGATTCCCGGCAGGAGGACCTCGGCGGCCAGGTCTTCACGATCTACAAGCTCCGCACGATGCGTGTGGACGCCGAGAAGGTCTCGGGCGCGGTGTGGGCCACGGAAAACGACCCGCGCGTCACCACCCTCGGGCGTTACCTGCGCAAGTACCGGATCGACGAGGTGCCGCAGCTGTGGAACATCCTCCGCGGCGACATGAACATCGTGGGACCGCGCCCCGAGCGTCCGAGCATCGTGGCCCGCCTGCGCCAGGACATCCCGGAGTACCGCTATCGCCACCGGGTGAAGCCCGGGCTCACCGGGCTCGCGCAGATCAACCAGAAGTACGATGCCTGCCTGGAAGACGTCCGGGCGAAGGTCAGCTGGGACCTGCGGTACATCCAGCAACAGAGCCTGTGGCTGGACATCACCGTCATGCTGAAGACGGTTCCCTCAGTCCTGCTGAAGTTCCAGGGGTGGTAAGGGGCCTCGCGCCCTCACCCCTTCACGTCGCGCACCGCGCGACGCCGCGCCTCAGGCGCCGCTACCGAAGGGCCAGCTTGTTGTACACCGCCCCGACCACGCGGCCGAGCGCCCAGCCACAGACAAAGGCGTAGACGAACCCGATCAGGCTGCCGGCGAAGCTGACACTGTAGCCCGGGAAGAAGGCGGACAGGAGCTTCAGGTGCTGCCCGACCTGCACGCCACCCTTGATGACCAGGAAGTTGGTCGCCAGGAACAGGGCGCCCCCGGCCAACAGGCCGAACGAGATCCCCCACGCCCGGGCGTTCAGCGCGAGGATCCCTTCCTGGATGGTCTTGTCGCTTGGATGGGCCATGACTCAGATGTGGTCGAGGAAGGTACGTGTCTGTTCGATCTCCGCGCGCGTCCGGATGGAAAACGCGGTGATCGCGACGGACAGGTTGCGACAGAACGCCAGGAACCATCCCGCGACGAACGCCACGGCGAATCCCCACGCCATGCCGATGAACACGCCGGGCCACGTGACGGTGTAGCCGGCGAAGTACTCGCTCATGAGGTGCAGCGGAAAGGTCGCGGCCGCCGGGCTGACCAACACCATGACGGTGAGGGCACCCATCACCAGGGCACCCGCCGTACCAACGGCCACCCCGAACGCCGCCTTGTGCACGCGCGCAAACGCCTGCTCAATGGTTGGGCGCAGCTCGTCCTCAGGGCTGGACGCGGACCGCATCGTTGAATTAGCCATCGCGCTCCTTGGGCTTCGTCCAGGTGCTCGGCGTCCGGGCGGGCACGGGTGGCCACCGCTCCACCCCCACCTCGGCGTACGCCTCGATCAGGGGATCCTGCCGCGGCGCTCCGATCATCTGGTGCAGGAATACACCCACGCCGAACGATATGCCATTGAGGATGTAATACAACAGGTGCACGGGCAGAACCCCGATCGCAAACAGGGGCCCCCGGACCCGGAGAAAGAAGGCGAACAGGTTTCGGCTGTTGATACAGACGATCGCGATGCAGCCGAGGGCGGCCCAGGCCAGCGGCGTGCCCCCGATGAACGGGGCCAGGACCAGTAGCAGCCCCGCCAGCCAGACCAGGACCGTGTTCACCTTCTCGGTCAGCTTGAGATTGAGCGTCCCGCCCGTCAGGGTGGATCCCCGGTGGGCGAGGAGCCGGGCCCACGGGATCCCGCGATCGCGGAGGTCGGTCCGGACCACGTTTGTGAACGTCCACTGCTTGAGGTGCGTGGCCTGAATCTCGGGCCGAAGCAGGATCCGCCACCCATGTGCCCGGATCCGGCCGCCCAGCTCGATGTCCTCGATCTGCGGGCGCCCGTAGTGCCATTCGTCGTACATGCCACACTCGGCGAAGACCTCTCTCCGCACCGCGCCCGCGCCCGCCCAGAACGTCTCGGAATCCCCGGGGTTCTGCTGGTGCACATGGTGATGCAGCAGGTTGCGGTACTGCGACATGAAGCCTGG
>JAEUJL010000397.1 GCA_016794835.1 Gemmatimonadota bacterium
GGGCGCGAACCGATGCGCGGGACCCCCGGCGAGGGATTCGGGGCCCTGCTCGACCGTCCCGAGGTCGTGGTCGCGAAGATGAGCGAGGAGCACGGCATCCTGGACCTGTCGGCGTCAGACTGGCGGCCGCGCGTCGGTGACCAGGTGCGAATCGTGCCCAACCATGTCTGTGTCGTGGTGCACCTCAACGACACGATCCACGGGGTGCGGGGCGATCAGGTGGAGTCGTCGTGGCCCGTCGCCGCGCGCGGTCGGGCGCCCTGAACGAGCAACCCCAGGCGCTCGACCTCAGCCGCCGGCAGCCGGAGGCGCACGTGCACGCGCACCTCGTCGGCAATGGCGAGGAACATCGGGTTGTACCGCCAGATCCCCGGCGGCACCCCCACGCCGTGGCGTGAACGCGAGAGGACAAACCGTGCGCAGACGCTCGCCTGCTCCCCGTCGCGCTGCACCTCGTCCAGCGGGCACGACGCGCGGACCGGCGTGGTCACCCCGCGACAGCTCAACATCCCCTGGACGACGAGCTCGCCACCCTCTCGGCTGAACGCCGTCGAGGTGAAGCGGATCCACGGGTACAGGTCGGCGTGGAGGAACCGCTCAGCGCGCAGGTGGTGATCGCGCAGGCCGACCCCGGTATGGACACTCCCGGCCGAGGCAGCAACGGCGACCTCGACCTGCGACAGGTCCTCGCCGCGCAGCGTCACGGTGCCTTCGGCGGTGGACAGGGTGCCGCGCACCGTGACCACGCCGAACCAGCGCACGGAGAAATCAATCCTCAGGGCGTTGGGTGCGATGGTGAGGACGCGGGACGTCATGCCTCAGGGTGCCATGAAACGGAAAAGGGAACGCCGCCGCCGACCATTTGCCTGCTCCACCCCCACGATCGACGACGGCGCCCCAAAATCCGGTAAGGTGCTTATGGAACCGCGATGGTTCCGTTCTGGTTGGCGTGCAGCGTGCACGTGTAGGCAAAGACGCCGCCGGTCGGGAAGGTGCGCGAGACCGAGGTGTTCGCCGAGTTGCCGATGCCCGCGGGGGCGCCGGAGCTGCTGAATTGCACGTTGTGCTGCCGCGCACCGAAGGTCCACGTCACCGTGCCATTGCGGGCCACCGCCGCCAGGGCCGGGGTGAAGTCGTCAGAGTTCGCGCCCGCGGCCACCGTCACGGTCGTCGGCAAGGTCCCCGTCACCGTCACCGCCACCGTCGCGGTCTTCGTCACGCCGTTCAACGTCAGCGACACCGTGATCGTGGCCGTGCCAGCGCCAAGGCCGACGACCTGTCCGCCGGTCGACACCACGGCAATCGCGTTGTTGCTCGACGTGAAGGTGTAGCCGGACGCCGAGATCGTCGCGTTGTTGGCGTCACGCGCGGTTGCCGAAATCGTGGAGGTCTGGCCGGCGCCAATGTTCAGCGTGGACACCGACGGCACGATGGAACCCAGCGTGACCGGAGGAGGCGGGGGAGTCGTTCCATTGTCATCCCCTCCTCCTCCGCAGGCGACGAGCATGAGAGCAGCCGCGATGACAGTGCACCGACGAAAAGCGTTCATGGGCGAGGTCCGGTGTGAGGAATGTTGGTCGCCACCACGCGCCCAACGGACGGGATACGCGCGAAAGTCGCCGGGACCGGATCACCGGGCCACCCACGCGCGACGAAATGCTGGTTTCGCGCGACGAAGGGCTCGGCGCTGGCGACTGCCGCGTGAACGCCCCGCCGATCCTACTCGGACGTCAGTGCCTTCAGCCGCGCCCGGTAGCTCTTGCCGGACTGCAAGCGGGTCCCGTCCCCGAGCACCACGATCCAATCCCCCTGGAACCAGGGCTGGAATTCCACGACCCGGTCCAGGTTGACGATCACCGAGCGATGGATGCGCGCGAATGTTCCCGACGGGAGGCGCTGCTCCACCGACGCCATCGTGGCGCGCTGCTCATACACCTGCCGACCCACGTGAAAGCGGACGTTGTCGCCAGCGGCCTCCACCCAGTCGATGTCCGCCACCTTCAGGTAGATCACGCGATCCCCGGCTCGCACCGCCAGGCGCCCGGAGCCCCCGCGCGGCTCGTCGAGGGCACCCAGCAACCCGCGGAGCGCCGTGGCCGGGGTCGACCGCTCCGCGTGCAGGCGGACCACCCGATCGATGGCGCGATGGAATCGCTCGCGATTCACCGGCTTGAGCACATAGTCCACGGCATGCACATCAAACGCTTCCAGCGCGTAGTCGTCGTGCGCGGTGATGAACACGGTCCACGGCATGCGGTCGGGACCCACGGCGCGCACGACATCCAGGCCATCGCGTTCCGGCATCTGCACATCCAGCAGGACGAGGTCCGGCGCCTCGGCCACAATGCGCTCGACGGCGCTCGCTCCGTCCCCGCACTCCCCGATCACCGTGACGTCCGTACGCCCGCGCAAGAGCGATTGCACGTGCGACCGGGCCAGCGGTTCGTCATCAACGAGAAGGACGCGCAGCGGATTCATCGGGCAGGCGTGGCGGTGGAAAGCTGGAACGGAATGTCGATCTGCACCCGAAAACCCTGGGCATCGCCCACCGCCTCGATGCGATGGCGGCTTCCATACATCTGTTCGAGCCGCGCCCGGGTGTTGCCGAGCCCCACCCCCTCGCGACGCACCCGCCCGGGGGCTTCGCCCACACCGTCGTCGAGCACGCGGAGACGCAGCCACTCCCCATCGCGGACCGCGCTCACGAGCACCTGGCCCCCGGACGCCCGCGAGGCGATCCCATGGCGAATGGCGTTCTCCACCAACGGCTGCAACATCAGGTTGGGGACCATCGCCCCCTGCAGCTCCGAGGGAACATCCACCGCGAAGCGTAGCCGATCCCCAAAGCGGACCTGCTGGATCTCGACGTAGTGCGTGAGCACCGCCAGTTCCCGGACCAGGGTCACCTCCTCCTCGCCGGCGCTGTTCAGCGAGGCCCGCAACAGGTCGCTCAACCCGGAGACCATCCGTTCCGCCCGCGTGGCGTCCTGGTGGACCAACGCCGTGATCGTGTTGAGCGTGTTGAACAGGAAATGCGGCTGCAGCTGAAGCTTGAGGGCATGCAGCTCGGTGCGCGCAAGGCGCGCCTTGAGTTCCGCGCCATGGTCGGCCGCCTCGGCATAGCGCACGGCCAACCGTTCCTGCCAACGGGTGGCGTAGGTCGCGACCGCGCCGACGCTGGCGAGGAGGAGAATCTTGGCGCCTTCGTCCAGCGGGGAGACGGCCGTCGCGCCGCTGGCAAGGACCGGATCCAGGATCACGCTGAGCCGCCCCCCGGTCCAGAAGCCCACGACCACGGAGGCATACGCCAGGACGGCCATGACCGAGACCACCGCGGCCTTGCGCGTGGACGACGCGACGGGGAGCGCCGCGAGGATGAGGAAGTACGCGTCGACGATCGGCGTCTTGAGGGCCAATGCCGGCGTCGCCGTCACGCCGTACGCGACGATGATCGCCGTCACCGCCCCCACGTCCGCCGCCGGGTTGGCATAACGCAACCAGTTCGGAAGTCGCTCCTGCCGGTAGAACAGGGGGACCTGCACCGCCGCCCAGCCAATCGTCAGGCTCAACACCACCAGGTTCATCCGGTTCAGCGCCGGACTCAACGAGGGCGCGTACACCGCGGCCGCGACCGCCAGGGCCACGAGCAACACCACGCGCACGCCGTTCAGGAATCGCTCGGCCCGATCGCGCTCGAGTTCGAGGACCAGGAAGCCGGAGGTGAAGTCGCCCCTCGTCACGCGGCGAACCGGTCGTACCGAAACGGGGTCAGGTCAAAGGCCGGCTCGCGCCCCGTCAGCCGGTCGGCCATGAGCTCTCCCAGTACGCTCGCGAACTTGAACCCGTGCCCGGAACAGGGGCTCATCAACCAGACGCCGGGCGCATCCGGGCACCGATCCAGAAGGAAGTGTCCGTCGGGGGTGTTGGTATAGAGGCACACCTCGCTCGCCGCCCTGGCGCCTTTCGCCGCCGGGAGAAAGCGGCGCAGCAAGTCGGCGAGCTCCGCGTTCTCGGCGAGGCCAGGCTCGCGGTCGACCCGGTCGGGGTCAACGGTGGGCCCATTGTGGTGCCATCCCAGCTTCAGCCCCCGCCCCGTGTCCGGCATGGTGTAGAAGATCCGGCCGTCGCCGAGCTGCCACATGGAGACCGGCATGTTGGCGGCCACGAA
>JAEUJL010000417.1 GCA_016794835.1 Gemmatimonadota bacterium
GTCCAGCCCTCGTTCATCCGCTGCTCCATCTCCGCGGGGGTGTTCGTCGGGAACCCGCACGGCTTCTTGAACTCCTTGCATGCGGCAAGGATCGTCGCCGCGGCCGCCTCACGCCCCGCCGGATCGCCCCGGAAGACACCACCCAACGTGCCATACCCGGCGAAGACCTGCGCAACCCCAGGCTCGGCGACGATCTCGCGCGCCTTCGCGATGCCTTCCTTGCTCTCGATGATCACGCTGATGAACAGCTCACCGTTCGTGTTCAGCGGCCAGATGTCCGCCTTCTCCTTGTACTGCGCGACACTCAGTCCCCAATAGGCGGCCGCGGCCGCGAGCCCGGTGTCCGGGCGCGTGCCGCCCTTCGACGCAAACCGCATCGCCTTGATCACGTCCCGCACTTCCTGGGCAGACTCCACGGCCTCCATGGAGACACTCACATGGCCAGCATTCAGCTGGCTGATGATGGCGTTGGTGACCTTCGCCGGGTCCGCATGCCAGATGCCGATCTTGGCGGTGAAGGGATGCGTGCGCATGGACCCACCGGCCTTCCGGATCTCCTCGAGGTATCGAAGGAAGGTCTCTGACGTGCCCGCGGTGAACAGGTAGTCCGCGCGGCGGAAGTTGACCGTCTCCGCCGCTGCATCCGCGAGGTTGATCTCCGGTTGCGGTGTCGCAGGCGCTGGAGCCGCCGGGGGCGTGGCTCCCGGAGCGCCCGGTGGGCCGCCGCGGAAGGCGCGTCGCACGATCGCGGGGTGCGAGATCCCGAAGATGGGGAGCCCCTTCTCCTGCGCGGCGATGATGGGATTCATCCGGTCGCCACCCTGTGCGATGGTGGGACGCGGCGCGGTGACCAGGGCAAGAACGGTGCACACGCAGGTGACGCAATGGCGCATCGGAGCTACCTCGCAAACAGGGGAAGGAACTGACGCCCGGGGACCAGGCAGACCGGACACCCAATCTTGTCCCGGTGACAGCGCGCCACAATCCAGGTCTCCGGGCGCGGAACCTCGACGAGCTCACTCGCGAGGGGCCGCACGAGGTGCGGGTGCCAATCACCCTCGACCAGGGGCACGCCGCGCCTGCAAGCCGCAGGCCGCCGCACGGCCGGCGTCGCCCGGCGGCGCCGCCGGCAACCAGGTGCCCGTTGGCTCAGAACCTGACGCCCAGCACCAGCGGCATGAATGACATCCACCCGTCAGCCACGGGGTCGTTGACCTTCAGCCAATGATACCGTAACTCGACAAACAGGTCGTGCCCGCCGACGGCGAAGACCTCGCCGATCCCCGCATTCAGGCCAGCTCCTCCATGGGACCGCAGACGTCCATCACGACCTGAGTGCCAGTAGTAGCCAGCCCCGCCAACCAGATAGGTGTCCCACCGCCTGTCGTGTCGGCGCGTGGTCATGTTGAGCGAGGCTCCCGCAACCTGCACGCCGGCATTTGCCCGCGGTGTGCGCGTGCCACCCATGCGGGTGTAGAGCCCTTCGACGGTCAACCCGAACGGAATCGAGGGAGCGCGGAGCCAGACTCCCGCCTTCGCCACGAAGCCTTCGCTGAGGTTGTCACCTGCGTCCGCCGGCACGGCAGCCCCCAGAGCGAACACGGGAGCCACCGACCACTGTGCCGGCAGAGGTCGAGCACCAACGCCAAGGGCGACCCAGCCGACGGCGGCCAGGAGCCGGAGGGCAACGGCGGAGGCGCGAGGCACCCCTGACACACGTTGAGGGCGTCGCCTCGCCGCCCCATGGCGCAGGGCGGCGAGGATCGGCGAGGCATGAACGACCGCCGCGATGGCGGTGACGGGCGTGACTCGGAGAGTGGGGAGAACACACGCCGTGTTGGCCAGTATTGACATCAGGAGGGGGGTGTGCGTGGGCGGCGCTCGTGATCAGGTGCCAGCGCAAGTTCTACTGGGCGGCCGCGCGTGAGCGCATCACCGCCAGCACCCGCCGGGTGATGTCGATCGCGTCATCGGCCTCGACCAGTTCACCAAGCGCACGACGGTCGAGGACGAGTACCCACCCCTCGCGCGCCTGCACTTCTCGCACGGCTTCACGCACCGTACCCACAATCGGCTCGCGTAGCGCCAGACGCTCGTTCTCCATGACCAGTGCGAGCTGCTGGACCATGTCCTCGAGGCGGATCTCTCGCGCCCGCAGCAGGTGAAGCGCCACTTCCCGTTCCGCTCGCGTCAGCCGTGCCTCCTCACGTGACAGCACGTCCAGCGCCATGCGAAGCGAATCCCCAACGACCTGCACCAGCCGCTCCGCGTCGCGCACCTGCTGGCTGAACCGTTGCGCGGCCGCGGGACGCCCCGGGGCGGAGTCGATCAGCAGGTCGAGGTCGAGCACCGCGATGGCGCGCGATGGCACGCGCGTCGCAGGTTGCGCCGTCGCGAGGATCGGCCACCACACCGCGACGATCAACAGCAAGATCCAGACTCGCGCCACTCGCCCCGGAGCGTCGTCCACGACCGCGGGCGGCGTTCGGTAGTGGATGATCTCCTCGCGAGTGAGGGGTCGGACCACCCGCCGGCATGGGCGCCGGCGGGACAAGGAGGCGAGAGCGTTCATCGGTCAAGGTCTCCCGTGAATCAAGGGCGGCGCGGCTCGGCCCCGCCTGCCGCGCGCGGCGCAGGGACCGGAGCCGTGGGGGCCACGTCAGGCGACAACATCAACGGAGTCTTGCCATCCGTCACAATCACCTTCGCGTTCGGCGAGCGAGCCAGTTCGCGGAAGGCCTCAATCGCCTGGAACGAGATCAGCAACGGGGTCAGGCCCTGTCCGATGATCTCTTGTGCCTCCTTCAACCCCTGCGCTTCGATCTTGCGACGCTCGGCCTCCTGGCGCTCCCGGTCCAACACGAACTTCATCTGCTCCGAACGCTGTTCCGCCTCCAGCTTCTCCTCGACGGCACGGGCAAGATCAGCCGGAAGGCGGATACTCTTGAGCAACACGTTCTCGATCACGAAACCTCGCGGATCCAGGGTGCTCGACATGAGGTCCTTGATGCCCTTCTCGATGGCGACCCGCTCGCCGGAATGCATGTCCTTGGCCATGAACCGTGCGGTGACATCTGCCGCGGCGGACCGAAAGACCGGGATCACCACGTCATCTTCGTAGCGCAGGCCACTGGATTCGACGATCTTCGCTGCCATGTCGGAGCGCACGCGATACAGGATCGAGACCTCGGCCGCGATGTTGAGCCCCTCGCGGGACGGCAGCTCCAGCCGCACTTCGCGGTTGACGGTGCGCGTGGGGATACGAATCATTCCCTGCGCTCCCGGAATGAGCATGTGGGCGCCGGGCTCCGACGGCTGCGACTTGATGCGCCCAAAGGTGGTCCGAAGCCCGATCTGATCCTGCTGCACCGTCGCACAACCGGCCAGCAGCAGGGCGCCGAAGAAGGTGGTGGGGGCGAGAGGCGGGACGCGATGCATAACGAGTACCTCGTTCGAGGGGTATGCGAAGAGCGAGCGCTTCGGCAGGGATACGGGCCGCATGGCCCCGTCGGCCGGAAGGTCTTGCGCCGCGTCACTCACGCGAACTCCAATGGCCCGTGCGCCTCGCCAGCGCAGTGATGACGGACCACTGATGCGGTGCATGCCCCGGCACCGCCGCGCTACTCCCCTTCCTGCGTGCATGGGAGAGTATGACCACGACGACGAATACACAATACGATTGATTGTGCGCAAACACATCCAATATCTGATCTGTCGCACCTGGCCGCGCCCGGGGCACCTCGCCACAACGAGACCCGCCACGGCGGCACTGCCAACTCCTGGCGGTGGGGCCACCGACGAGCGGAGGCGCACGTCACGTGCGCCACGCCAGATCGTTCGGCGCGGCAAACGGTGTGTGGGTGGTGCAGCGGCTGGTCGTCGCCTGCTTGCGCTGGCCGGACTTAGCGCGCGAGGATCGCTGCCGCCACCCGCGACGCCAGGGCGTAGATGGTTTCCTGCGGATTCACCCCCGGGGCCGTTGGCAACAATGACCCGTCGGCCACGTACAGCCCGCGCACGCCATACCGCTCACCCTCTGGCGACACCGCGGCCGTGCGGGCGTCGCTCCCCATCCGGCAGGTCCCGTTGACATGCGCGGAGAACAGGCCGAGTTGGTTGGGCCCGGTCGGTGCGTTGGCGATGCGCGCCAGGTCGGCCTCGCGCCGGAGCTCCAGCGGCTGCGCGTGCAGTGTCATGGCCTGCTCGGCGCCGTTGGCCAGGTGCAGGCGCGCGGCGGCCACCATGGACGCCTTCACGTGCCGCGCATCGGCAGGACCGAGGGCATATCGCACGCGCGGTTGACCCGCGCGATCCACCGTCACGGAGCCGTTGGAGGTGTGCAGGTCCGCGCCGTCCCGTGTGAGGCAGATGAAAGGGGGCGGTGCGGTGCAGGGCCAGCATGCGCGTGGCATGGGCCGCACCAAATCCCGGCATCGAGACCGCGGCGAGGGCCGGGCCTAACGCGGGGCACTCGATCCAGAAGCCATACCCGTTGGCGTCCGTCCGCGTGAACTCGTCCATCATGGCCGTCAGCGGCATGCCGGCCAAC
This sequence comes from Gemmatimonadota bacterium, assembly GCA_016794835.1. GTDB lineage: Bacteria > Gemmatimonadota > Gemmatimonadetes > Gemmatimonadales > Gemmatimonadaceae > RBC101. The sequence continues at coordinate 4,550 of JAEUJL010000417.1, forward strand.
GGGTTTGTCTCCTCGGCGTACACGCCCATCACCGCCGTGGTGGGATGCAGCCGCAACCACCGCCCGACGGCGCCTCCGCCCAGGCTGGAGCGTTGCAGGAGCGCGGGCGTCTCCACGGCGCCCGCCGCCACGACCACGATTGGTGCCTCGACGGTGATGGTCCCCACCGCTTCGCCGGTCCGCGGATCATGGGCAACGGCGTCGACTTCCTTGCGTGGTGCCTCGCCGGATCCCCCATCCCGCGCCACGACCCGCACCCGCTCGGCGCGCGTATCGGCCAGGAGGCGCGCCCCGTGGGCGAAGGCAATCGGCAGGTAGACCTGGGCAGCGCCGCGTCGAGCGTCGTACCGACAGCCGGACGAGCAGGTCCCCGCCCGTTGGCACCCGCGCGCGTTGACCCGCGCCGGGATGGCGTGCCACCCCAGGCGACGGGCGCCGTCCAGCAAGAGGCGGTTGGACGGTGAGTGGGCATCGTCCGGGACCTGGCCGACGGATAGCTCGGCCTCGATGCGCGCGAACTCGGGGGCGAGGGCGGCCGGGGTCAGGTCGCGGAGACCAAAGCGACGTTGCCACTCGTCGAGCACATGGTCCGGCGTGCGGAGCATGATCATCCAGTTGACGCTCGTCCCTCCACCGACGGTGGCGCCCTGGAAGATCGGGATCGAGAGGTCGGTCGTCGCCCGCGTGGCCGACTCGGCCATGAGGCGGGGCAACATGGTGGCCTCCTGCTCGGTGCGTTCCGCGGGCTCGTACCTGGAGCCCGCTTCCAGGATGAGGACCTCGCGGCCAGCTGCCGCCAGGCGCGCCGCCACGATCGCCCCACCCGCGCCGCTCCCGATCACCACGGCGTCCGCGCGGAAGCGGAAGTTCCCAACGAGCTCCGTCCCCGGTGTGATGGCCCCGCGCCGGATACCGCTCGGTGGAGGGGCGGGCGGCGGAACGGTGCGATCGCCCCGCGCGACGACACCACCCTCCGGCCCGGCCATGGGTCCCTCCCATGAGACGGCGGGAGGGCGCTGATGCAACGGAAGGCCAATGCCCAGGGATTGCAGGGCTGCATCACCGCTGTAGTACGTGGAGAGCACCAGGCGACGAACGGCCTCGTGCAGGACGCGGGCGAGGGGAAGCCGCGACGCGCCGAGCCGTGCGAAACAGGCGGCCCGTCGCTCCGGCGACAGGGTGGCCCACGGCCGGAGCTCGCCACACAAGGCGAAGCGGAGGAGGGGCTGACCGAGGGCGCCCAGTGCCTGGCGCAGCTCCTTGCGCGTGCGCAGTGGGAGGGCGGCGAACCGGGCGTCCAGGGCGGTGCCGAGCGTGCCAGCGCCGGGGCCACCCCCGGCCGATACCGGGGCAATCACCTCCGCCAGCGCCATCAGCGTCTCGCGCTCGCGCGCCGGGAGACGATCGGTCATGATGGCGCCCAAGGTCGGTCCAAAGGCGGACATCCGCAACCCGGCAGGGACGATGTGCAAGTTCGGGAGGGTCGTGACGTCTCCCCTGTGATCCCGACTGGAGACCCGATGCGTATTCGCCTGCTTGCCTGGGCCGCGGCCCTCGCCCCGCTGTCCCTCGTTGCCCAGGGACGGCTCGTCCCGCGCGATTGTGCCCCGCCACCGGCCTGCCGCCCTGATGCGGAGTGTGGCCGGCCGATGGTGCTGCCGTGTGCCAACCCACTGTCACGGACCCAGAGCACGGTCAAGGTGGCCCTCGGCGACCGTGTGTTAAGGTGGGAAGTCACCGAGACGTTCGTGAATCGCGGCCCACGGGTCGCGGAGGCAGACTACATCTTCCCGCTGCCGGCTGGTGCGGCGTTCGAGGACCTCAAGCTCTCCATCAACGGGGAGTTGGTCGCCGGGGAGACGATGAGTGCCGACAAGGCGCGTGGCATCTATGAGGAGATCGTCAGGCGGCAGCGCGACCCGGCCCTGGTGGAGTGGATGGGGAGCGGGTTGCTGCGCACCCGCATCTTTCCCATCGCCCCTGGTGAGGAAAAGAAGGTCGTCGTGCGCTACCAGAGCGTGGCCACCCGCGAGGGAGACGCCTTGCGCGTCGACTATCGCCGCGGTTCGGACCCGAATGCGGGCACCGCCCGGCCCGTGGAGCCGGCGACACGTGGCGGCGAGCGCGAGGAGTGGACCGCCTTCACCCTGATCTACCAGCGCGATGGGCGCTACGGGGAGCCCTACTCGCCGACGCACACACTGCGGACGCGCGATGAGGGCCGCACGCGCGCCGTGGAGGCCCGCGGGAGTGCGAGTGAGGTCGCCGTGCTGCTCCCGCTCCGCCACGCGGATGCCGCGAGCATCAACGTCCTGACGCATGCCCCAAGCGACGATCCGCGCGGCTTTGCGCTCTTCACGGTGTCGCCGCCCTCCACGCCACGCCGCACGCTGCCGCGCGACGTGACCTTCGTGGTGGATGTGTCGGGGTCGATGCAGGGGAGCAAGATCCAGCAGGCACGCGAGGCGGGGCGCGCCCTGCTCGCCTCGCTGCGTCCCGAGGATCGCTTTCGCATCGTCGACTTCTCGACCGATGTGCGCACCTTCCGTGACGGCTTCACGCCGGCGACGGCGGCCAACCTGCGGGAGGGGCGTCGCTACCTGGATGGGCTCCGCGCCGAGGGGTCCACGAACATCTCGGGGGCACTCGAGGCCGCCTTGTCGGAGCGCACGGATGGCGAGCGACTCCCGTTGGTGGTGTTCGTGACGGATGGCGAACCGACGGTGGGCGAACGTAACGCCGATCGGATCGCGGCGCTGGCGGGCACGCGGCGCGGGCAGGCGCGGGTGTTCGCGATCGGGGTGAGTGCCCAGGTCAACGCAGGCCTCATCGAGCAGCTGGCCGTGGAGGGTCGCGGCACCGCACACTTTGTCAGGGATGACGAGTCGGTCGAGCGCACGGTCGCGCTCCTCGCCTCGCGGCTCAACGCGCCGGTCCTCACCGATGTGCGCCTCACCGTGGATGGCGTGCGCCTCGCGCAGGTGCTGCCGAGCGGGACGATGGACCTCTTTGCCGGGCAGGACCTGGTGGTCCTCGCGCGGTACAGCGGCTCGGGCTCGGCGCGAGTGCGCGTGACCGGGAGTTCGGTGGATGGCCCGGTGACGTGGTCCACCACGGCCCGCTTTGTGGAGGATGACCGGCGCAACCCGTTCGTGGCACGACTGTGGGCCGCGCAGCGGATCGGCTGGCTCGCGGCGGACAAGCGCCGCAACGGGGGCAGCCGCGAGCTGGACCAGGAGATCCGCTCGTTAGGTGAGCGCTACGGCATCCCGACCGAGTTCTCGTCCTACCTGGTGGTGGAGCCCGGGATGCAGGTCGCGAGTCGCGACTCGACCCGTCCGGTCAATGTCACGCCGATGGTGCGGGACGCGATGGTCGGCGCGACGAGCGCGGGCGGCCGTGGGAGCGCGCCGGCGGCGGCCCCGCCGATGGCGAGCAACGAAATGCGCTTCGAGGCGGCACGGGCGGCGGCGAAGCAGCGCGAACTCACGTCGGCGGCCGAGCTGGACGACAGCGAGCGCCGGGCAGATCGGCGCCGGGTCGACGGTCGGCTCTTTACCCTGGCCAATGGGGTATGGACGGATGTGCGCTGGACCCCGAAACTCCGCCTCGTGACCGTGAAACCGTATTCGGCTGCCTACTTTGCCCTCGTGCAGCGTATCGACCAGCTGGCTGCCCCGTTTGCCCTCGGGGACCGGGTGATCGTGGCCGGACGCGCGGTGGCCATCGAACTCTCGCCGACGGGCGCGGAGCGCCTGGCGCCGGAGGCTCTCGCGACCATCGTACGGGACTGGTAACCGCGACCATGCGCGACGACGAGCTGGAACGCCTCTTTCACCTCTACCACACCCCCCTCGTGCGGTACCTCACGCGGCGGCTGGGCGATCGTGATTGGGCGGAGGAGGTCGCGCAGGAGACGTTCCTGCGCGCCCTCCGGCAGGACCGGCTCACGAGCGAGCGGTCGTGGCTCTTTGCGGTCGCGACCAACCTGGTGCGGGACGAGGCACGAAAGGACGAACGCCGGCGTCGGCACCTGCAGTTGCTGGCGGACGAACAGCGGGATGCGGTGGTGGAGCCGGTGGTCGTGGACGCCGAGCGGGCCCATGAGCAGGCGTTGGCGCGTCGCGCGGTGGACGCGTTGGCAGAGAAGGACCGCCTGGCGTTGCTGATGAAGGAAGAAGGGCTGAACTACACCGAGATTGCAGAGGCGCTCGGCCTGTCGGTGGGCTCGATCGGGACGACGTTGTCCCGGGCGCGTCGCCGGTTGGCCGAGACGTACGAAGCCATGCAGGCGGACGGACGCCGTGCCGCGGGAGGAGACGATGCACGCTGACGAGGGAACGATCCACGCCTGGCTGGACGGCGAGTTGCCGCCGGCGGAGGCTGCGGCGCTCGAGGCGCATGTCGCGACCTGTGCGAGCTGTGCGGCGGCGGTGGCCGAGGCGCGCGGGCTGGTCGCGGCGTCGAGCCGGATCCTGGGGGCCCTGGATGATGTGCCGGGCGGCGTGACTCCCGCGATCGTGAAGGCGGCGACCGCGGGGACGGCGCGCGCCCGTCGGCGCGTGTGGCGATATCCCCAGTTTGCCGCCGCCGCGGCGGTGGTGATCCTGCTGGCGGGGAGCGCGGTGGTGTACCGGCAGTCTGCGGTTGGGGTACCGGCGGCCGCGGACGTGATGGCGACGCAGGCGGTCGATGCGCCCGCTGTCGCCAACGCGCCGATGCCGGCGCCGACCGTGGCGGAAGCGGTGCCGTCGGGCGAGGTGGCCAAGCGCCGGGCGGTGGCGTCCCCCGCACCGATGCCGGTGGCCGCGACCGCCGCGCCTAACGATTCTGTGGCCGGGACGGCGAAGGCCCTGGCCAGTGCGGTCGCCGCCGAGGCGCGGCCGATCGAGGCGGATTCGACCCGTCGGCGGGTCCTCGCGGATGCCGTGGTCACGAGCGAACGGGAACGGCTCGCCGGGGAACAGCGGGTGCAGCTTGCCACGGCTCCAGCGCCTGCGGCGGCTCCCCCGCCGGCGGCAGCAAAGCAAGCCGCCGGCGCGCGCAATGAGGTCGGGGCGGCGGCGGC
>JAEUJL010000440.1 GCA_016794835.1 Gemmatimonadota bacterium
CTTCGCGGAGACACGTATGCCGCCGGAGCGGGTTGGTACGATGCGCGCCCGAACCTCCCGGGGTGGGTCGCCTTGGGCGGGGATCTCGCCTTCACGACCCGGATGCTGACTCCGTGACGGGCGCATGACGGGGATATCCCGGTGGGTATCCCCGTCACCGACGGTCCGCGTTCAGAACGTGTGATGCCCTCGCAGCGGGGGTGACCCCGAAGGCGGACCACCTGCGGGGTGACGTGCGCGGAGATGCGAACGGGCGCAGATTGGCGTGACCCCTTCCCCGCCCATGTCGCGTTTCCTGACCGTCGCCCTGTTCCTCTCGGCGAGCGCCGCACAGGCGCAGCGCCTCCCCACGCCACTGCGCCAGGCGACCACGGCATCCGCGCCCGGCGCGCCGCAGCCGATCACGCTCCGCGACGCCTCGCGCAACGACCGGTGGCTGGGGCTTGGCCCCCGCGACCTGCGTTGGTCTCCGGACGGCGCGTGGCTCTACTTCCGCTGGAACACGAAACCGACATCGAACGACGTGCCGGAGCAGGATCCCTGGTTCCGCGTGGATCGCCGAGGCCAGTTCGCGGAGCAACTCGCGGCAGCGGGCGCCTTCGTCGTTCCCGGTGAGAACATGACGTGGAACGCCGCGCGCACGCAGGCGGCGTGGTCGGTGGGGGGCCAGGTGTACCTGTGGACGACGTCGACGCGTCGCGTGGCCACGCTGGATGGCGTGGTGAGCCAACTCCGCTGGACGCGTGGCGGGAGCGCCCTCGACTTCATGGTCGGCGAGTCGCTCTACCGCTACGACGTGGACGGGGGCTCGCTGCAGCTCGTGGTCACGCGCGTGACCCTGGATCGCCCGGCGCGGACGCCAGCTGCCGAGCATTTGTCGGCGGAGGCACAGGCCCTGTCGGCGCAGTTGCGGGAGAAGATGCGACAGGCCGGCGCGCGCGGGGCGGTGGCGCGCGCGGGGCGCCCGATGCCGATCCCTGCGCCGAGTGGCACGCGGGTGGAGCAGATCCAGCTGAGCCCGGATGAGCGGATGGTGACCTTCCGGCTGCGGACGATCGCCAGCAACCGTCCGCCGACGCGTTACATGGACTATGTGGATGCGAGCGGATACTCGCGCGCGTTGGAGGCGCGGGAGAAGGCGGGCGAACCCCGCGACCGGTTCCGGCTGGGGATCGTCGGGATGACCCCGGGGATCGCGCCCGAGAGTGTGGTGGTGCGCTGGGTGGAGGGCCCGACGGCGGGCGCCTCAGGGGTGACCGCCGAGCAGACGATTCCCCATGGCCCCTGGTGGAGTCCCGATGGCGCCCGCGCCCTCGTGCAGTTCGTGGGCGAGCATGACAAGGACCTGTGGATCACCGAGCTGGATCTCGCCACGGGCCGGGCGCGCGTGCTGACGCACGACCACGACGACGCGTGGCTCGGGGGGCCGCCGATCCAGAGCAACTACACGGAGCCTGCCCTGCTGGAGTGGCTCGACGACGGATCGTTTGTCTTTGCCAGCGAACGCGGGGGATGGAGCCACCTGCACCGCATGGAGCCGAACGGGGTGATCCGTCAGCTCACGAGCGGGGCGTGGGAAGTGCGCGGGGCAACGCTGTCACCGGATCGTCGCACGTGGCTCCTCCAAGCCAGCGAACACGACGCGGCCACCGACCACCTCTACACACTTCCAGCCGCTGGGGGCACCCTGGCGCGGATCACCTCGGCCGGCGGGCGCAACGCGGGGACCTGGTCGCCCGACGGCTCGCAGCTCGCCGTGCTGCGCAGCAGCTCAACGGAACTCCCCGACCTCTTCCTCCTGCCGTCCGGCGGGGGGATCGACCCGCGCATCACGGCCAGTGGCACGGACGCCCTGCTGAGCCGTCGCCTCGTCACCCCCCAACTCGTGTCGATCGCCCCCCCGGACGGCAAGCCGGTGTAGGCGGCGCGCTACACGCCGGCCCGGCCCCACCGGGAGCGCG
>JAEUJL010000444.1 GCA_016794835.1 Gemmatimonadota bacterium
GCGGGAGCTCGTACTCGGAACGGGACAACGGGATGACGGTGGGCGCCGGCGGCGGCGTGATCGCGCAGCGCGGCCGCACGGGGTTCTTCGCCGAGGCGCGGTATGCGATCGTGACCGGGAGCGACCACAGCCACCTCCCGATCACCGTCGGCGTGAGCATCGGCGCTCGTTAGGCGTCGGGATCGGGGGCCGGTGGACGCTGGCGCCGCCCCCCGATCACGGCCTCCAGCCCCGCCAGGGCATGGCGCAGCTCGTCCCGCGCCGGGCCATCGAGCGCCTCGAGCAACCCGGCCAGCATCGCCACGCGACGCGCGCGACCATCGAGCAGGATCTTGCGGCCGCGCGTCGTCGCCTCAATGCGACTGACCCGCCCGTCCGCCGCATCCGCACGGCGCTTCACGAGGCCATCGGCCTCCAGCCCCTGCACGAGCCGGGTCATCGTCGGTGGCTTCACCTGCTCCGCTGCCGCCAGCTCGGTGATGGTCACCGGCCCGGCGAAGACGACCACGGAGAGGGCCGAGAGTCGTGGCCCGCTGAGTCCGGTCGCCTCGTCCACCTTACGCAGGCGACGCAACAGGTGGATGGCAATGGCATGCAGCCGCTCGGCCGTCTCCAGCAGGTCGGCCACCGTCAGCTCGCGACCGGGACCTCGCTCATGAGCAGCAGGGTGTTCCCATCCGGATCCGCGAATTCGCAGAGCCAGAGCGTGTAGTTCGGTGCCTTGTGCGCAATGTGCGGCGCGTCTTTCACAAGGGCGCCCCGCGCCTTCAGCGTTTCGTACGTCGCCTGGATGTCCCCGACCTTGAAGTAGATCGCCGATCCGCGCTGGTCCTTCGCGCCGTCTTCACGGACCCCCACGAGCAGTCGCACGTTCCCCGCCATGAAGAAGGACATTTGCGGCGGCGCCGTGAAGAGGTGCTGCAGGCCGAGGGTATCACGGTAGTACGCCGTGGCACGTTCGAGATCGGAGACCGGGATCAACAGCTGCCCGACAGTCGCGGAGGAAAGGTCTGCGTTGGAGGACATGGAAGGTGTGAGATGAGGGATGCTGCGCCGCCTGCAACCTGCAACCTGCGACCTGCGACCTGCGACCTGCGACCTGCGCCCTGCGACCCGCCGCCCTGCGCCCTGCCAGATACTTAGCCTCGCTAACAATCGACGTCAACCCCGCACCGCCGAGGCCGCGGGAGCCGTTCCCGACCCCTGTACCGGCGCACAGATTCCCGCTCGAATCCTTCGCCCCGTCTCCCGTGCGTACTTCCGTCGCAGTCCTCGCCTTCCTGGCCGCCTCCACGGCCGTGGCCCAATCGCCCTTCGACGGCCTCCGGGCGCGGTCCATCGGGCCCGCCGTGATGGGCGGGCGCATTCACGATGTCGAGGTTGATCCTCGCGATCCGGCCACCATCTACATCGGTGCCGCGGCCGGCGGCATGTGGAAGAGCACGAACAAGGGGACCACCTGGACGCCGGTGTTCGAGGGACAGGCAGACAACACCTTCGGCGACATCGCGATCTTCCCCGGCGACTCGCGCGTGATCTGGGCCGGGACCGGCGAGCAGAACAATCGCCAGAGTTCCTCGTGGGGTGGTGGCGTGTACCGCTCCACCGACGCAGGGGCGACCTGGACCTTCCTCGGCCTCAAGGAAACGGCGAGCATCGGGCGGGTCGTGCCACACCCGACCGACGCCAACACCGCGTGGGTCGCCGCCGTGGGCAACTTGTGGAAGCCCTCCATGGAGCGAGGAGTCTTCAAGACGACGGACGCGGGCAGGACCTGGAGCAAGGTGTTGTTTGTGGACTCGCTGACAGGTGCCACCGAGCTGGTGATCGACCCGCGCGACCCGAACGTCCTCTACGCGGCGACCTACCAGAGGCTGCGCTCCACCTTCGGCTTCAACGGCGGCGGGCCGGGCTCCGCGATCTACAAGAGCCTCGATGGCGGGACCACCTGGAACAAGATCGAGCTCGGCATCCCGACCGGCGACAAGGGACGCATCGGGCTCGCGATCGCGCTCTCCCGGCCGAATGTGCTCGTCGCCACCGTTGAG
>JAEUJL010000465.1 GCA_016794835.1 Gemmatimonadota bacterium
GCATATTGGGCGGGGTCGCCGTTGCCCGTGGTGTCCATCATCAGGATGCGACCGGTCATCGCATCGTGGAACAACCCGCGTTCGAGGATCCCGCGCGCCGTGAGGGCCGGGGCGCCGGGGATCCCCGCCAGGTAGGCCTGCAAGTCGTCATCGGTCTCGAAGTTGATCACGCTGGTGTTGGCCGTGATCGAGTCGAAGTCGGCGATGCGCACATCCACGACCTCCGCGCCGGCGGCCTGCATCGCGCGCGTCGCGGCGCGCACCGTGTCGCGGATGTCGCCCTCGATGTCCCCGGTCATGTAGTTGGTGAGCACGGCGATGCGCGTCCCGCGCATGGGGAAGGCACGGAGCGAATCCGTGAACGCCGTGCGGCTCCATCCCTGGGCGTCGCGCGTGGTCGCGTCCGCCGGGTCATAGCCGATCGTCACGTCCAGGGCGATCGCGAGGTCGCGCGCGCTGCGGGCGAGGGGACCGGGGACGTCTTGCGTGTGCGAGAGCGGGACGATCCCATCCCGGCTGGCGAGCCCCTGCGTCGGCCGCAGCCCGACGAGGTTGTTGAATGCCGACGGGATGCGAATCGAGCCGCACGTGTCCGATCCCCAGCCGACGGCGGCGAAGCTGGCCGCGATCGCCGCCCCGGTGCCGCCGCTCGACCCCCCGGGACAGCGCATCGGGTCGTAGGGATTGCGCGTCTGTCCGCCTAACGAGCTGACCGACGTGATCCCGGCGGCGAGTTCGTGCATGTTCGTCTTGCCCAGGAGGATCGCCCCGGCCTCGCGCAAGCGCTTCACGATGAACGCATCGTCCGGCGGTTGCACGCCGGCGAGCGCGAGCGAGGAGGCACTCGTCGGCAGGTCGAAGGTGTCGTAGTTGTCCTTGAGCAGCACCGGAATGCCGTGCAACGGGCCGCGCACGGCGCCGCGCCGTCGCTCGAGGTCCAGTCGGGCCGCGTCGCGACGCGCGTTGGGGTTCAGCCGGATGATGGCGTTGAGCCCCGGGCCGCGCTGGTCGTAGGCGGCGATGCGCGCGAGGTAGGACTCGACGAGTTGCACCGAGCTCCAGCGCCCGGCCTGCAGCCCCTCCTGCAACGTGGTCAGCGAGGCCTCGTGCACGAGGTCGGTGCCAGCGGCGCGTTGCGCCACGAGTGGCCGCGGGACCCCGGGGAGCAGGACGAGGACCAGGACAGCGGGCAGGAAGCGCATGGTGGCTGGGAAGGGGGGTCAGGAGGTGCGTGGACGAAAGTACCGCCCGGGCGTGGTCCCCGTCGCGCGGCGAAACGCAGAGACAAACGCGCTGGTGCTGGCGTAACCGATCGCCAGCCCGGCGGCGGTCACTGTGGCCCCGTCGGCGAGCAGGGCCAGCGAGGCCATCAGTCGGGCGCGCTGTTGCCATGCGCCGAGGGACAACCCGGTCTGCGCGTGGAAGAGTCGCTCCAGGGTCCGGAGGCTCGCCCCGGATGCACGCGTCGCATCCTGCAGGGTACTCCCGGCGTGCGTCCGCAGGTACTCCGCCGCGCGGCGCGCGCGCGGGTCGGCCGGCATGGGCAGCGACATCGCCGGGACCGGCTCCACGACGAGTTCGTCGAGCAGCACATCCATCAGGTGGCGTTCACCGGGTACGCCGCGGCGGAGCGTGCCCAGGCGATGCACACGACGGAGCAACTCGCGGAGCAACGGGGAGACGGCAATCACGCGGGCACGTGCGGGAAGTCCTCGTGGTGCCCGGAGGTAGACTCGCTGGAGCACGCCACGGCCGGACATGTCCACCTCATGGGGGACGGTCGCCGGGATCCACACGGCCTGGTGCGGCGGGATGGTGAAGTGCTCGGTGCCCATCCGCACGCGAATCACTCCGGGATGCGCACGGACCAGCTGGCCCCAATCGCTCGCGTTCGACCGCCACCGGTATCCGCTCGAGAAACCGATGGCAACCGCGCGCACATGCGCCGGGTCAGGGCCGTGGCGGGATTTCGACATTTCGTGGCAATCTGGCCCGTAGCTGCCCGCCACGACAGGTCGTACGTTCGCACCGCTTTCACCGGATTGAGCATGTCGAACCCGCGCACCCCCGCCTCTCCCGTCCGTCACTTTGCCATCAACGCGGATGACCTGCCGCGGGCGAAACGGTTCTACGAGCAGGTCTTCGCCTGGCGCTTTCATGCCTGGGGGCCCCCGGGGTTCTTCATGATCGAGACCGGGAGCGCCGAT
>JAEUJL010000492.1 GCA_016794835.1 Gemmatimonadota bacterium
GGAGGCGGCGAGTGGCCGCCGAATGATGTAGCTTCCCCGGCACGAAAGACACCGGGCCGCAGGCCCGTGCGCCGCCACCAGTACTGATCCGTCGCCCGCCCTGGCGTGGGCCGTGAGCATCATGACCGATACCCTGCTGTCCTTCCGGGGGGAGTTCCCGATCCTCGAGCGTACGACCTACCTCGCGTCCAACACCCTGGGCGCGATGCCAGGGACCGTCCCGGACCGGTTGGCCGAATACGTGGACCTGTGGGCGGAGCGGGGGGTGCGCGCCTGGCGTGATGCGTGGTGGGAGCTGCCGGAGCGCGTCGGGAACGAGATCGCGCCGCTGCTCGGGGCCGGGACCGCCGAGATCGTGATGCAGCCTAACGTGACCATCGCGCAGGCGACGGTGCTCTCGGCCTTCACGTACACCGCGCCGCGCAATCGCATCGTCATGACGGAGCTGGACTTCCCGTCGGTGCGGTATGTGTATGACACCCTGGCCACGCGGCTCGGCGCGGAAATCGTCGTCGTGCGCAGCGACGACGGGATCACGATCGACGAGGACCGCATCATCGCGGCGATCGATGAGCGGACGGCGCTGGTCTGCCTGTCGCATGTGCTGTTTCGCTCGGCATACATCGTGGACCTCGATCGGATCGTCGCCCACGCCCACCGGATGGGGGCGCGCGTGTCGGCGGATGCGTTTCACTCCGTCGGGGTCATCCCCGTGGACGTGAAGGCCAGCGGGGTGGACTTCATGACCGGCGGCGTCCTCAAGTGGTTGTGCGGGGGGCCCGGCGGCTGCTTCCTGTACGTCTCCGAGGCGGTCCGCACGCAGCTGGAGCCGTCGCTGACCGGGTGGAACGCGCATGCGCACCCGTTCGAGTTCGCGCCGGAGATGGAGTGGGCGAACCACATCTATCGATGGCAGAGTGGGACGCCGGTGATCCCGGCGTTGTACGCCGCCATCGAGGGACCGCGCATCGTGCGGCGGGCGGGGATCGAGGCGATCCGCGCGAAGAGCCTGCGGCAGACGGCGCGGCTGGAGGCCCTGGCCAACGAGCGGGGGTACCCGATCACGGCCCCCCGGGACCCGGCGCGCCGCGGGGGGACCATCGCCTTCGCCGTGCCCCATGCGTACGAGGTCTCCCAGCACCTCCTCGCGCGCGACATCATCATCGACTACCGACCGCAAGCAGGGATCCGGGTGGCGCCGCACTTCTACACGCGCGATGATGAGCTGGACGCCGTCGTGACGGCGATCGATGAATGCCTCGCGACCGGTGCCTGGCAGCAGTACGCGCCCGCCGGCGCCATCACCTGACAGAACCGATGCCGCGGACCCCATCCAAGCTGCGCAAGCAATACCTCAACTCCGAGTTTCCCGAAGTCGTCCTCCGGTTCGAGGACGGCCATGAGATCGGCATCCCCAAGGGAACACGGAAGGGATTCGATGCGTGGGAGGGCGAGCGGGTGAAGATCCTGGCGATCTGGGACCACACCTCCGGGGAACGGGAGAAGGTGGACACCTGGCGGGCGGAGCAGTTCGAGGACGAAACCGCGTCGTGACGCGTCGGCCCGCTGCCGGCCCGATCCGCCTGACGGACGAGGTCGCTGAGGCACTCCGCGCGGGGCGACCCGTCGTGGCCCTCGAGACGTCGGTGCTGGCGCAGGGACTCCCGATCCCCGCCAACCGCGAGGCCGCGGTGCGCATGGATGCCGGGGTCCGCACGGGTGGGGCGACACCGGCCCTGGCCGCGATCGTGGACGGGCAGCCGACGATGGGGTTGACCGACGCGGAGCTGGAGCGTTTTCTCGCGCGCGAGGGCATTCGCAAGGTCACCACACGCGACCTCGGCGTGTGCGTGGTGCGTGGCGACTGCGGCGCAACCACCGTGGCCGGTACGCTGGCCCTCCTCCCGCAATCGGGCATCTCGGTCTTTGCCACTGGCGGGATCGGCGGTGTGCACCGTGAGCCGATGTACGACGAATCGGCGGACCTGGTCGAACTGGCGCGCACCAGCGCCATCGTCACCTGTGCCGGCGCCAAGAGCATCCTGGACCTTCCGGCCACCCTTGAACGACTGGAGTCGCTCTCCGTCCCGGTGATCGGGTACCGGACCGACGAGTTCCCGGCGTTCTTCTGCCGGACCAGCGGGCTGCGCGTCAGCGCCCGCGTGGATGACGTGCGCGATGTCGCGCGGATCTACCGGGCGCACCGCTCGTTAGGGCGGCGCGAGGCCCTGCTGGTCGTCCAGCCGGTGCCGGAGGCCGCGGCACTCCCGTCCGGGCTGGTGGATGACGCCGTGCGGGAGGCGCTCGCCGCCGCGCGTGCGGATGGCGTCCGCGGCCCCTCGACCACGCCCTACCTGTTGGCGGCCGTCGAGCGCGCCACCGGGGGACGAACCCTCGCGGCGAACCTCGCCCTGCTGGAGGCCAACGCGCGGCTCGCCGGCGAGATTGCGGTGGCGCTCTCGCTGCCTGACGAGTGAACGCCGTGTGGAAAACACTCGTCAGGCAGCCCATTGATCCGTTGCGCGTGCGGGGTATACTCTTCGCGCAGTCGACTGGACGGAGATGCGGCGGGCCATGACCACTCCATTCCTGAGCTCCGAGGAATACGACGAACGCGCCCACGTGTTGTACAACGAGGGCCGGTACGAGGACGCGCTCGCGGTGCTCCGCGAGGGGCTGTCCACCTATCCTGCTGCGATCGGTTTGCATGTGGGGCTCGGCTATGCCCGCCTCGCCCGCGAGGAGATCGCGTGGGCGCGGCTCGCCTTCGAGCACGCGGTGGCCCTCGACGATGAACACGAGGATGCCCTGGCCGGCCTCGGTGAGGTGTGCCTCAAGCTGGGGCGCGTCGAGGAGGCGCGTCGCCTCTTTCGCCGCACCCTGGAGTTGGGGTACGACGACGACCTGGAGCTGATGCTGCAGATCGGGCGCGCCCTGTTTCGCGACGGGTTGGCCGAGGACGCGCGACCCTACTTCGATGCCGCGGTCCGCGCGGCGCCCGACAGTGCGGAGGCGCTCTCCCTGGTGGGGTATGCACAACATCGCCAGGGTGACGAGGAGGCGGGGATCGCGACCCTGCGCCGGGCCCTGGTGCTCGATCCCGACTTCACCGAAGCCCGGATCTACCTCGCCAACGTCCTCTACGATCGCGGCGACCGCGAGGCCGCGCTGTACCACCTGTCCAAGACGACCCCTGAGGATCACTGGGATGAGCTCGGGATCTACCGGTTCGTCGAGCTGAAGAAGACGATCCACCAGGTCCCGGACGACGATGCGCTGCTGGTCGCCTGGGACGCGCGGCTGGTCGAACTGACCGGCGAGGCCGATGACATCGACGACCTGCTCGCCGAGGTGGAAGCCACGTTCCATGCGAGCGAGGAGCAGGTGGCGCGCCACCAGCTGGAACTCTTCGGGGCGATGCTGGTAGAGCTGCGGGAGCGCCAGGGGCCGCCGGTCCATCACGTGATGACGCGCGATGGCCGCAGCTTCTCGGGGACGTGGGAGGAGATCGTGCGCCAGATGAAGGACGGCACACGGGTGGGGGGCACGCGCACCGTCAATGACTTCATGGCCAACGAGGCGCGCCTTGGCTTCTCGCTGACCGGGGTCGTCATTCCCACCGCCGATGCCGAGAGCTTCATCCGGGGAAGTGCCGACGCAGGGCTGCTGCGCATCATTGGGTAACACACGGCGGAGGGGCGCGTGACCGGGAGTTCGCGTCTCTCGCTCGACATGCTCCGGGCCTCCATCGCGAGGTTCGAACGCGCCACCGACCCCGCCGAGACCGCCGCGGCGCTGGCCGATGCGTGGGACGGCACCGAGGCGGCGCTCCAGCACCTGGCAGGCACCACCGCGCTGCGCGGCCAGGAGTTGCTGCGCGAGCTGCGGGCCCGCAACTACCTCACCCTTCGCGAGGCCCACGCCATCGTGGACCTCGGCGGGCTGGCGGAACGCGTGGGTGCGGGGCACCAGCCCACGCAGGCGGAGCGCGAGGGTGCGCGGGAGATGTATGCCACTATCACCGCCGTGCTGGAACGGCGCGGACCACCAGGTCCTTCCGCGACGGCCGATCCGGCGCCCCAACCCCTGCCCGAGCTTCCGCTGCCGCCGTCCGGCGGGCCCGCGCGGCGCAACGTGATGGGGCGGGTCATGGTCGGTGTCGCCCTGCTGGCGCTCGTTGGAGCTGGGGGCTGGGTGGTGTGGGCAATGCAGCGCGAACCGGCCGAGCTGCGCCGCGGACGCGCCGCGTATGCCGCGGGCGACAGACTGGGGGCACGCAACGCGTTCTCGGCCGCGAGTGGCCGCTACCCCAGGCTCGCCGAGCCGCTCATCTACCTCGGCCGCATCTCGCGGGAGGAAGGTGACCTGGCCTCCGCCAGGGAATACCTGCGCCGCGCCATCGTCATCGAGCCGGCCAACCCCCTCGGGCATCGTGAGCTTGGGAGTGTCCTCCTCGCGTCCGGTCGCCCGGACCTCGCGCGCTCGTTCTATGAGCGCGCCATCCGGCTCGATCCCGAGGACAAGACGGCGCAGGGGTACATGGGCTGTGCCCTCATGCGGCTGGGCCAGGTCCCCGTCGCGCAGCGCTTCCTCGCCCGGGCGGGCGCC
The DNA here is from genome assembly GCA_016794835.1 of Gemmatimonadota bacterium. GTDB lineage: Bacteria > Gemmatimonadota > Gemmatimonadetes > Gemmatimonadales > Gemmatimonadaceae > RBC101. The sequence continues at coordinate 4,609 of JAEUJL010000492.1, forward strand.
GGGCCGTGGTCGGCCTGCGCCACCTTGCTCCCCCCGGCGCCGCCACCGGCTACTCCCGGTAGTTAGGCATCGCCGGTCCACTCCAGTCGCCTGTCCATGTTCCCGCCTGACGAGGTCGTCCGTCACGTCCTCCCGAACGGCCTGACCCTCCTCGTGCGCCACGATCGCACGGCGCCGGTGGTGGCGATCGTCACCTACGTGAAGGCGGGGTACTTCGATGAACCGGACGACGTCTCCGGGATCGCCCACGTGCTGGAGCACATGTTCTTCAAGGGGACGCCGACGCGCGGCGTGGGGGACATTGCCCGCCAGACGAAGGCGTGTGGCGGATACCTCAACGCGTCCACCATCTACGACCACACGCGGTACTACGCGGTGGTGCCGAGCGGCAGCTTTGCCGAGGCCCTCGAGATCCAGGCCGACGCGTGGGCAAACGCCTCGCTCGACGGTGAGGAACTCGCCCGCGAGCTGGAGGTGATCATCGAGGAGGCGCGTCGCAAGGCCGACACGCCGGAGGCGGTGACTACGGAGACCCTGTTCGAGCTGCTGCACGACGCCCACCGCATGCGCCGGTGGCGCATCGGGCACCCGGAGGTCCTGCGCGCCCTGCGGCAGGAGCACCTGCGGACCTTCTACCGGCGCTACTACCAACCCTCGAACACCTTGCTGTCCGTGGTTGGCGATGTGCCCGTGGCGACGGTGATCCGGGAGGTCGAGCGGCGCTATGGTGCCATCGGCGACGCGCCCGTGGCCCGGGACCGGGGGCCGGGGGAGCCGCCGCGACGGGAGCGGCGGTTCCGCGCGCTGCGTGGCGACATCACCCAGGCGCACGGCGCCTTTGGGTGGCGGGCGCCCGCCGTCCTGGAGCCCGCGAGTGCCTGGCTGGACCTCGCCGCCACCGTTCTGGCCAGCGGGCGCTCGTCGCAGCTGTACCGCGCCGTCCGGGAGCGCCGGTTGGCCTCCAGCGTCAGTGCGTGGAACTACACGCCGGGGGACATCGGCGTCTTCGTGGTCCAATGGTCCGGGCCCTCCGCGACGGCCGATGACGCGGCGCGGGCGGCGTGGGGGACCGTGCAGCAGCTGCCGGACCGCGTGCGCCCGGCAGACCTCGAGCGGGCGCGCCGGCTGCATGCCTCGCGGACCCTGCGGCGGCTGGAATCGATGGACGGGCAGGCCAACTACCTGGTGGACTGGGAATCGTTAGGCAGCTGGACCCTCGGCGCCGCGTACGAGGAGGCCCTGGCCCGGGCGACGGTGTCCGACGTCGCGGAGGCCGTCGTGCGCCACCTCCCCGTGGACGCCGCCTCGTGGCTGCGCTACGACCCGGCGTCCGCCCCGCCGGGGCCGGCGACGGCCGAGGCGGCCTGGGAATCGTTAGGCGCCGGCGCGGTGCCGCTGCCCGATCCCGTGCCAGCCACCGCCCCCGCGGCGCGGCCCCGGGTCGCGGCGCGCGCCGAGGGGACGCGAGCGGGCGTCCACCTCTTCCGGACGACCGGGGGGGTGCCGGTGATGGTTCGCCGCGTGCCGGGAGCCCCGATGGTCCACCTGGGACTCCACGCGCGCGGTGGGGCGTCCGCGGATCCCGAGGGCGGGGAAGGGTTGGCCCTGCTCATGGCGCGAACGGCGCTCAAGGGGACCACGCGGCGCGATGTCCAGGCGGTGGCGATCGATGGCGAGATGGCCGGCGGCAGCCTCAACGCCTCCGTCACTGCGGACGGGGCGGGATGGGGGATCTCCGTGCCGGCCGCCCAGTGGGCGGACGCGCTCGACTTGCTCGCGGATGTCGTCGCGCACCCGCGATTCGACGCCGAGGCGTTCGAGACCGAGCGCGCGATTGCCGTGCAACAGGTGGCGCAGGCGCGCGATGACATGTACCGGCATCCCACGCGCCTGGCCCTCGCGGCCGCGTTCGCCGGGCATCCGTATGCGCGCAGCGCGATGGGGAGCGAGGCGGCCCTCGCCGCTGCCACGGTCGCGCAGGCGAGGGAGATGCACCGTGCGCTGGTGCTCGAGGGGGACGTCGTGCTGGGCGTCATTGGGGATGTCGATCCGGAGGAGGTCGCGGCGTGCGCATCCGAGTGGCTGTCCCCGCTGACCTGGTCCGCGCGCGCCCCCGTGGCGGAGCCGTCCTGGGGCGGACACGGGCAGCAGGTTGCCGAGCAGCGGGACAAGTCGCAAACGGCCCTCCTGATGGTCTTCCCCGGGCCCTCACGCCGGGAGCCGTCGCGCTTCACCGCGCAAATCCTCTCCGCGGTCACGAGTGGGTTGGGCGGGCGGTTCTTCGACGAGCTCCGGGAGAAGCGTTCCCTGGCCTACACCGTGCATGCCGGGCCGGCGCTGCGGGCCAGCGCGGGGATGTTCACGGCCTACATCGCCACCAGCCCCTCACGGGAGGACGAGGCGCGGGAGGGACTGCTGAGGGAATTCGCGCGCCTGCGGGAGACCCCCGTGACCGCGGAGGAACTGGCCCGCGCCCGGCGCTACGCGGTGGGCACCCATGCCATCAGCCGACAGAGTCC
>JAEUJL010000555.1 GCA_016794835.1 Gemmatimonadota bacterium
GCGCCGCTCGAAGCAGAAGTCCACGTCGATGTCGGGCATCGAGACGCGTTCCGGGTTCAGGAAGCGCTCGAACAGCAGGTCGTACTTGAGGGGACAGACGTCGGTGATCCGCAGCGCATAGGCCACGAGGGAGCCGGCGGCGGACCCACGCCCCGGCCCCACCGGGATCCCCCGGTCGCGGGCTGCCTTGATGAAGTCGGCGACGATCAGGAAATAGCCGGCATACCCCGTCCGCGTGATGACCCCCAGTTCATAGGACAAACGCTCGGCAACATGCGCCGGCAGCGGGTCGCCGTACCGCGCCTTCGCACCCGTGGTGGCGAGCTGCACCAGCAGGTCGTTCTCGGTGTCGATCCCGCGTGGCAGCGGGAAGGCGGGGACGTGGTACTTCTTGCCGAAGGTGATGTCACACGCGTCGGCAATCGCCAGCGTGTTGGTGAGGACCTCGGGGTTGTTGGGGAACCGGGCGGCCATTTCCGGGGCGCTCTTGAAGTAGAGCCCCTTGTCATAGTGCATCCGTTCCTTGTCTTCCCGGTCCTTCCCGAGCCCGATGCACAGGAGCACGTCGTGTGCGTCGTGGTCGCCGGCGCCGAGGAAGTGCGAGTCGTTGGTCGCGATGACCGGCGTTCCGGTGCGGCGCGCCAGGTCGAAGATCCCCGCATTGAGGGTGGCCTGGCCCCCGGAGTCGTGCGCCTGCACCTCGAGGTAGTAGCGATCGCCGAAGACCTCGCGATACCAGTCGGTCACCGCCGCGGCACTCGCCACGTCCCCGTTCTCCAGGTGCGTGGCCACCTCACCAGCGAGGCACGCCGAGGAGACGATGAGCCCCTCGCTGTAGGCCGCCAGCAGCTCGCGGTCGATCCGTGGGCGCGTGTAGAATCCCTCGGTGAAGCCTAACGACGACAGCCGGATGAGGTTCTGGTAGCCCTTGAGGTCCCGGGCCAGCAGCACCAGGTGGTAGTACGGCTTTTGGCCAAGGGCGCCGCGTGCCTTCAGTCGGCGGTCGCCCGGGGCGACATAGGCCTCCATGCCAATGATGGGCTTGATCCCCGCCTTCCTGGCCTTCTCCTGGAACTCCCACGCCGCGTGCAGGTTGCCGTGGTCGGTGATCGCGAGCGCCGGCATCTCGAACTCCTTCGCGCGCCGGATCAGGTCATCGATACGGTTCGCCCCGTCGAGGAGCGAGTACTCGGAGTGACAGTGCAGGTGGACGAAGGACATGCGCTCGGTGGAAGACGGCAGACAGCAGACGGCAGGCAGCAGACAAGCAGACGGCGAACGCAGACAGCTGGTGGCAGGCGCGAGTGAGACGTGCCCCGGCGGACGCCGGGGCCCAGTGTCGTCACGACCCAGGACGGCTGGCTCCAGCCGGAGGACGGCAGGCGATGCGCGTCCGCCAGAAACCGGACCGTTACGAACGCCCGACAGGGTCGCCGGTGCAAGGCCTTGCGCATGCGCGCCTGTCATCCCCGGGAGGGCCGGTGCCTCGCCAGGGATCGTGAGCCTGGGCGCCGCACTGCGACGTCGGGTCCCCCCTGCCGCTCGTGCCGCTCGTGCCGCTCGTGCTTCTCGTACTGCATCCGTTTACTCTCCCCCCTCATGTCCCCCCGCACGCGCGCCGTGATACGCGCCTCGCTGGTTGTCCTCGCCCTCGGCGCGGCGGCCTTCGTTGCGTCCCCCATGGGCCGGTACCTCCTTCGCGCGGGGTGGGAGGAGGCCGGGATCCTCTGGAAACGACGCCCCCTCACCGAGTTGGTGGCCGACAGCACCGTCTCCGCGCCGCTCCGTCAGCGATTGCAGCTGGTCCTGGATGCACGCCAGTTCGCCGTGGATTCCATCGGATTGGTCGCGAAGGAGAGCTTCACGACGTACAGCGCCCTCGCGCGGGATACCCTCGTGCTGGTGCTGAGCGCCTCGCGGCGGGACACACTGGCCGCGCACACCTGGTGGTTCCCCGTCGTCGGCCGGTTTCCCTACAAGGGCTTTTTCGATTTCGCGGAGGCGCAACGTGTGGCCGCCGACATGCGCGACCGGGGGTACGACACCTACCTGCGTCCGGCGAGCGCCTTCTCCACCCTCGGCTGGTTCAACGATCCCCTCCTGTCCACGACCGTGCGCCAGCCGGCGGAAGCCGTGGTGAACACGGTGGTGCACGAGCTGCTGCACAACACCGTCTTTGTGCGCGGGCAGGTGGTGTTTAATGAAAGCTTCGCGAGTTTCATCGGCGCCCATGGGGCGATGGCCTTCTATAGGAGCCGCGGGGACACCGCCGCCGAGCGGCGCGCCCGGGACGATTGGGAAGACGACAAGGCCCTGGCCGAGTTCTGGTCCACGACGGCGAAGGCCATCGACTCCGTGCTGGCCATTCCTGGGCGGGACTCGGTGGCGCGCATCGCGGCGCGCGACACGGTGTACGCCCGCAGGCGCCGCTGGTTGATGGGCGACATCGCGCCGCGGCTCCGCACGGTCGACACGACGCGCCTGCGCGCGCTCCAACTCGACAATGCAGCTCTCATCGCGCGACGCACCTATGCGTCCGATCTGGCGCTGTTCGACGCACTCCATCGCCGGTCCGGCGGCGAGCTGCGGCGCACCATCGAGGTGATCCGCACGATCACGAAGGAGGGCGGGGACGCGTTTGCCGCCGTGAGGGGGTACGTTAGGTAGCAGGACGCGGGACGCGGGACGCGGGACGGGACGCGGGACGCAGGGCGCAGGCGTGCGGGTAGTGTCCTGCGTCTTGCGTCCCGCGCCTTGCGCCCCGCGCCTCGCCTCCTCAGCCCTTGAACCGTCCGCGCATCAGGGCGCGCAGGTCCACACCGGCCGCCGGCTCCGGGGGCGTCTGCTGCAGCCCATCAAACTTCGGGACCACGCGCTCCATCATCGAACGCACCTCGCGATCCAGGAAGCGCGAGAGCTGGTCGATCGAATAGTCAGCGCCGCGGCGCGAGCTGTACGAGTTCAGCGGATACGTCACGGCCAGGTGGTTCCGGGCTCGGGTCATGGCGACGTACATCAGCCGGCGTTCTTCCTCGAGCTCCTCCTCGTTGCCGATCGAGCGGGAGAGCGGGAACCATCCGTCCACGGCCCAGATCAGGAAGACGGCATCCCATTCCTTCCCCTTGGCACTGTGGACGGTGCTGAGCACCAGGGCGTCCGTCTCGTCGTCTTCCGTCCCCGTGCCCAGGTCCTGGGTGGACTGCGGGGGCTCCAGGGCGAGGGCCGCGAGGAACGCGCCGCGGGACGGAAAGCCCGCGGCGATCCCCTGCAGCTGCTCCAGGTCGTTCAGGCGAGGTTCGGGGGTGTCGTACTTCTCGCGGAGCAGGTCGTCGTAGAGGGCGCGGATGCGCGCGATGTCGCGCCCGACGTGGCCATCCCCTTCGGGAGCCTGGCGCAGGCGGGTGAGCAGGGTGCCTAACGCGCGCTGGGCCTCGCGGGCCCGGGACGGGGCGGGGAGGTCGGCGAATTCATCGAGGAGCCAGCCGCGCTCCGACAGCTGCCGCATGAGGTCGCGCGCCGTGACCTCGCCGATCCCCGGGAGCAGGTTGAGGATCCGGTACCAGCTGACCTCGTCGCGCGGGTTCTCGAGCACCCGGAGGAAGGCGAGCACGTCCTTCACGTGTGCGGCCTCGAGGAACTTGAGTCCGCCCCACTTGTCAAACGGGATGTTGCGGTTGGTCAGCTCGACCTCGAGGTCGGCGGACATGTAGCCGGCCCGGAACAGGACGGCCATCTCGCGCAGCGGCATCCCCTGCTCGTGCAACTCGAGGATCCGCTCGACGACGAAGCGCGTCTGCTGCGGCTCGTCCTGCACCGCCACCAGCCACGGGCGATCCCCCCCCACGCGGCGCGTCCACAGGTTCTTCGTGAACCGCTCCGTGGCGCGGGAGATGAGCACATTGCTCACGTCGAGGATCGGTTGGACGGAGCGGTAGTTCTCCTCGAGGGTCACGATGGTGGTGCCGTCGAAGGTGCGCGGGAAGTCGAGGATGTTCCGGAAGGACGCGCCCCGGAACGCGTAGATGCTCTGGGCGTCGTCGCCGACCACGGCGATGTTCGCGTGGTCCCGGCACATGGCCCTGAGGATGCGCGCCTGCAGGGTGTTGGTGTCCTGGTACTCGTCGACCAGCAGGTGGTCGTAACACGCCGCGATCTGCCGGCCCAGCGCGTCCGACCCTTCGAGCATGGCGAGCCAGAAGAGCAACAGGTCGTCGTAGTCGACGAGGTTGCGGGCCGCCTTGCGCTCGGTGTAGTCGGCGAAGATGCGCGCGATGGCCGCCTCGTAGTCGACAAACGCAGGATAGTCGGCGCCGAGGATGGTGGGGATGGGCAGGTCGGTGTTGACGTGCCGGGAATAGATGTGGTGCAGGGACTCTTTCTTGGGGAACCGTTTCTTGCGGGCCTCGATCCCGCCATGCTCGGCCCGCGAGAGGTGCATCAGGTCCTCGGCGTCCCCCTGGTCCATGATGGTGAAGTCGGCGGCGACCCCGGCCGACGGCCCAAAGCGCCGCAGGAGGCGGTGCCCCGTGGCGTGGAAGGTCCCGCCGTGCACCTGCCGCCCGGCGCTCCCCACGAGCCGTTCCACCCGCGAGAGCATCTCCTCAGCCGCGCGCCGGGTGAAGGTGAGGAGGAGGATCCGCTCGGGCGGGGTGCCGCGCTGGAGGAGGTCGGCGACCCGATAGGTGAGGGTGCGGGTCTTCCCGGTGCCCGCGCCCGCGATGATGAGGAGGGGTCCGGTGCCGAAGGTGGCCGCCGCCGCCTGCTCGGCGTTGAGCTCCTGGCGCAGGTCTCGCGGCGCGCGGTGGGATTCGCGCGACGGGAGGGGGTAGCGGCGTGGGAGCTCGGATTCGGCCACGGGACAACTATAAGGGAGGGCTAGCGGGGGCGTTGGCACCTCCCCAACGCATTGGCCACCCGCCCGTACCGCCCGTACCGCCCGTCCCGTCTGCCCTCTGCCGTCTGCCGTCTGCCCTCTCCCCCTCTGCCCTCTGCCGTCCGCATCCCCCCTCCGCCGTCCCCGCCTCCTCCCCCCGCCCCCCGTTGCTCCCGGTCGTCTTGACTCGTCCTAGAGGGTCGGAGAAGCGCCTCTGGCGCGGACGGTGGGTCGGTCATACATTCGCGCCGCATTTTGCGACACCGTGACCGAATCGCGGAACCGCGCACCCCGGACGTAGGCGTGATTCGGGTCACGGAAAGGGAGCAGGACCCCGTGGGAGTCGACGGGGGCGCACCACCCGGAAGGGGCAGGGCGAGGTATCGGGCTAAGTTGGCTCGGTGTTTCGCCTTGACCCCATTTCGGGCAATCGGTAGCTTTGCGGGCTTCGGGTAGACCGGAGTCTGTTTGGCGCCCGAGAAAAACTGATGGTGACCGATGGGAGTGAGGTGGGGTCTCCAGTCCAGACGGAGGCCGCGCTGCGCCTCCCGTCGGCGCTTGTCCGTCGGCGCGGAAGCGGTAGCCAGCAGACGCAGTGAAGTCAGCAGTTGTCGGTCAGTGGTACCGGATGTTTCACGTGTTGTTCAACCGAAGTTCACGTAGCACAACCTCACTCTGCAGAAGGGGGAAAGAAATGCAGAAACTCTCTCGGTCGCTCATTGCACTCGGCGGGCTCGCAGCCCTTGCCGCTTGCGGTGACGACGTCTCCATCACCCCGCCGACGCCGACTCCGGTCGCCGTGGTTGGCGTAACGGTGAGCCCCGCGTCGTTGTCGCTGAAGGTTGGCGAGAGCGCCACGCTGGGCGTCTCCGTCGAGGCGACGGGCGGCGCTGGTACCAGCGTCACCTGGGCGTCCTCGAACAACGCAGTGGCGACCGTGTCGGCCACTGGTGCCGTGACGGCCGTTGCGGCTGGTAACACGACGGTTCGCGCGACCTCGACGGTCGACAACACGAAGTCGGGCGCGGCGCAGGTGACCGTGACGGCTCCGGCAGTTCGCAGTGTCACGGTTTCGCCGGCGACGGTGAGCCTCCAGGTTGGTCAGTCGGTCACGGCGATTGCGACGGTTGATCGCGATGCCGGTGCCTCGGGCGCGGTCACCTGGGCTACCTCGAACGCGGCGGTTGCCACGGTCACGTCGGCCGGCGTCATCGCCGGTGTGGCGCAGGGTACCGCGGTGATCAGCGCGACCTCGACGGCTGACGCCACCAAGGCGGGTGCCTTGTCGGTGACGGTTGTCCCGGTCCCGAACACCCTGATCGCCCTCTCCGTCGCTCCGACCAACGCCAACCTCGGCGTCGGCAGCACGGTGCAGCTCGTCCCGAGCGCCACGACGGCTGGCAACGCAGCGGTGACCTACACCTATGCGTCGTCCAACCAGTCGGTCGCGACGGTCAGCTCCTCGGGTCTCGTCACGGCGGTTGGCAACGGCACGGCGGTCATCACGACCACCGCCGCGACCAGCACCAACAGCCTCTCGGTCGCCACGACGATCAACGTCGCGAGCGCCTCGGTCTCGATCAGCACGATCACCACGGGCGGCCTCGGAACTCCGGTCAACCTGGCGAACGTCGCCGGCCAGATCGAAGTCACCATGAACGTCTCCGCGGGCAACCAGACGCTGGACTCGGTCCGCGTGAAGCTTGGTTCCCAGGCGGCTGCCTCGCAGGGCTTCACCGTCAACGGTGCGCCGAACGCGCCCGTGACGCTGTCGATCAACACGGCGGCCTACACGATCAACGCCGACTCGACCGCGACCGTCCGCTACCTCAACGGTTCGACGGGCGTCCAGGCTGAGCTGTACGTGCGTGGTGCCTCGGGCCCGACGGCCTCGAACACCATCACGATCAACCTGAACAACACCGACACGTTCCATGCGCGTTGGGCCCTCCCGACCACCTCGGCGATCGCTCCGGCGACCGGCCTGCAGTGGTACGGCGGTCCGAGCACGACGACGACGATCAACGCGATCCCGGTCATGTACTCCGGGAACACGATCACGTCGGCGACGCTCCACATGGACGACTTCTCGGTCGCTGGTAACGCGTCGCTCTGCGGCGCTGCGGTGACGGACGCTGCGGCTCCGTTCACGGCCAGCTTCGCTTGCACGGGCGTCACCAACACCACGGTGCAGCCTGGCGTTGCGGCTTCGCTCCGCGGCGACGGCAACCCCGGCCCGGCTGGCGTCGGCGGCAACTCCGCTGTCGGCTTCCACACGGTGCTCTTCGCCAACGCTGGTCCGCTCGTTCAGGGCGCGGCGATCCCGGTCCGCATCGACGTCGCGGGTCCGGCCACTGCCACGTACGCCTGGGTTGCTGGCACGACCTTCGATTACTGGGCGAACGCGAGCTTCCGCTTCGACACCAGCACCAGCGGTATCTTCTCCCGCGCTCGTGCGGCTGACGGCGGCGTTGGTGCCTCCGCTGCCTCCACGGACGTGTACGAGTTCGAGGATCGCGCCGTCTCCGGCACTGCCTGGACCGTGCACACCGCGAACACGAACAACATCCCGGAGAACGCTGCCGACTTCACGGTCAATGCCTACAACGGCCGTGTGACGGAAAAGGATCTCCTCGGCAACGCCACGATCACGTACCTCGGCAGCACCGGCACCTCGCCGGGCCAGAACTTCGGCGTCGACGTGACTGCTCCGACCCTGACGTACCTCACGACCGCGCTCGAGCCCCGCATCGCCCTCCCGGCGACGGACACGCTCGGCAACACCAAGATCCTCACGAACGATGGCAACATCGCGAACACCACTCGTGCGGACTCGGCGTACTTCGGCGTGCGTTACACCGACACCCGTTCGGGCTTCAACCTGAACAACGGCACGGAAGCGCAGTTCATCCGCATCACGCGCATCGGCCAGCCGGGCGCTCCGGGTGCCACCACCTGCGTCCTGGGTGTCGTCTCCGGCAGCACCTGTAACTATGCTCGCCGCGTGGGCGTGGTTGACGCCACGGACCTCACGCAGCGTCGCGACACCACCGGTATCTACGGCTCTGGTGTGAACTTCTCTGGTGGTTCGACCGGTGACCTGTACACGCCGGCCGCCGCTGGCGACTCGGCCGGTTACTACACGTACGAGACGTACGTGGTCGACCGCGCCGGCAACGTCACCCCGACGATCAGCAAGACGGTCGCCGTCGACGTTGACGCGCCGCTCGCCACTGGCCTCAACCCGGCCGCTGCTGGCCTGGTCGCTGGCTCGGCGAACGTCTGGTTGCCGATCGGTGCTGACGAACTCGAAGTCCTCGATGCCGCGTTCGCGATCCAGTATCCGAACATGGCTGACGCTCCGGCGACGGACACGATCTACTTCGATCGCAAGTTCATCACGGACTTCAAGGCCGGCTTCTCCGGTCTGCCGCTGGCGGGCCTCGTTGGCCCGGGTCAGACCTACGGCAATGGTGGCATCACGCTCCCGGTGAACTTCTTCCGTGGCGTTGACGTTGCCCTCGCCGGTGACTCGACTGCTCCGCTGACGGTGTCGGCCACCTACAAGCCGACCACCGCGATGGCCGAGATGTACGACATCCGCTCGTTCACCTCGAGCGCGGTGGTGTACCCGAACCTCTCGTCCGGCTTCTACAGCACGGTGATCCTCCCGAGCCAGGTTTCGAATGGCGCGGTGGTTTCGCTGGGCGCCGCCGGTTCGAAGTGGTACGTCTTCGGTGCCGGTACGACGGGCAGCACGATCCAGGCGGAAGTCCGCCAGACCACCGTCATCAACAACGCTCCGTTCACCCAGGTCGCGTTCTTCCGCGCCGCGGCGTCGAATCGTTGGGTCTACCTCGGCACGGTCGCTACGGCCTCGCCGAACGATCAGGGTGGTCAGCGCTTCTGGCGCTACAGCCTCTCCGGCGTCTCGCCGGCCGTGGCTGCTGGTGACCGCATCCGCGCCGTGGGTATCACGGCTTCGGGCGACGGTCTCGCGACCCCGAGCTTCGTGAAGTAAGCAGTAAGCTCTACCGAACAAGCAGCGGGCTCCGCCGAAAGGCGGGGCCCGCTGTGCATTTGGGGCCCTGTCGGCACGCATCCGCCCCGCGCACTGGCGCATCAATGATCCCCGCGTCCGGACGACCGCCGCTGGGGCTGCTCCGGCGTGAACGACGCGTCGCCGTCCGCAGGTGGGCGAAACGCAGAAGGGCCGCCCGGTGAGGGCGGCCCTTCGTCTTCAGCGTCGGAACCTACTTTCGCGTGGAGTCCGGCTTGGTCGAGTCGACTGCCACGGGAACCGGATCCGGCGGCGGCACCGGCACCGCCTTCGCGGCGGCGGCCGCCGCCGCATCGGCGACGTCACGCGCGCGCATCAGGATCCCGTACTTGGAGGTGACGTCGTCCATGTGGTCCCACCCCCATCCCTCGAGCTTGCCGTTCACGACCACCACCGGCACAAGCTCCTTGTCCTCGACTTCCGGATCAGCCCACAGGCGTCGGTTCTGGGCGTCGAACATGTAGATGTCGAACTCGCGCCCCTCGACGAGGAAGCGCTTGCGATTGTAGACGTTCTGGATGGTGTCACCGCGCGGGGCGACACCGTCGGCCAGGATTCGCAGCGTGGAATCGCGCGAGATCCCCTCATCGAGGGCCCGGATGTGCTGGTCACCACACGCGGCGGCGGCCAGGGCAGCAGCCGTGGCAAGGCAGGAGCGTTGTCTGCTGTTCATAAGGTCGGTCAGGGACTGTGACGAGGGGCGGAATCTAGCAGTGGCCTTGGGTACACGCAGCCGATGGCGGTGTTTCCGAGCCCTCGCTACGCCGGGGACCAGACGGCCGCGCCGCTGACGGGGGTGAGCTCGAAAACCCGCCCAAAAGCCCCTGCAATCGCCTGCCGAACGTCGGACGGCTCGATACCCTGCGGCGCCAACTCAGAGGCTATAGAGGTCATCTGGACGTCGGCAATGCCACACGGGACCATCAGGTCAAAGAACGAGAGGTCGGTGTGGACGTTGAGCGCGAATCCGTGCCATGTGACCCAGTCGCGGGCGTGCACACCGATCGACGCGATCTTGCGCTGCCAGCGGTCGCCGTCGGCACCCACCCAGACCCCGGTGTACCCCGGATTTCGGCCGGCCGGGATGCCGAAGGTCCCGAGGGCGACGATCAAGGATTCCTCGACTTGTCGCAGGTACCAGTGGAGGTCCTTTCGGTGGCGCTTGAGGTCGAAGATCGGGTATCCGACGAGCTGGCCCGGGCCGTGGTAGGTCACGTCGCCCCCGCGCTCGACCTCGAACACCTCGACCCCCCGCGCGCGCAGCAGCTCCGGGGTCGCCACCAGGCTGGCCTGCTTGGCGGCCCGACCGAGCGTCACAACATGCGGGTGTTCGACCAGCAGCAGCACATCCTGGTCGATCTCTCCGGAGATCCGGCGACGGGCGACGTCACGCTGCAGCTCCAGCGCCGCCGCGTACGACATGCTGCCGAGGTCGGAAACGAGGAGTGAGGGGACGGGCATCGAGGGCGGTGGGGTAGTCACCGGTGGCGGAGTGGGGCAGGCGTTCGGTGACGACGCTGTCCCCCGGCTTTCGCCGGGGAACCACTTGGAACAAGCTCCTGAACGCAGGAATCCTGCGGAGGTGGAGACGCTGGGCCCCGGCGTTCGCCGGGGCAACTTCTCCTGCGTGCCTCAGGCCAAACGGGCCAGCGGTACCGGGCCACCGGCTTTCGCCGGGGCCCGGTGTGGTGGTCAGGCGTGCAGCATCTTCCCCATCGAGTCGAGCACCGCCTCGGCCACCGCCTCCGACAACGTCGGGTGCGCATGAATGGCGAGGTCGATCTCTTCCACGGTGTACTCGTTCTCGCGGGCGACGAGCAACTCGTGGATCAACTCGGTGGCGTGGGCCCCGACGATATGGGCGCCGAGGATTTCCCCGTACTTCGCGTCGCGGATGATCTTGACGAACCCGTCAGTCTCACCAGCGGTCCGGGCGCGTCCATTCGCCGAGAAGGGGAACTTGCCGACCTTGTAGTCGAGCTTCTTCTCCTTGCACTGCGCCTCGGTGAGCCCGATCGAGGCGACTTCCGGGTGGCAGTAGGTGGCGTTCGGGATGTTCCCGTAATTGACGGGATGCGGATGATGCCCGCCGAGGAGATCCGCGAGGATGTGTCCCTCGCGTGAGCCCTTGTGGGCGAGCATCGGCGCCCCGATGACGTCGCCGATCGCGTAGATCCCCTTGGCCGTCGTCTCGTAGGTCCTGGGGTCGGCCTTGATGAAGCCACGCTCGGTGAGCTGCACCCCCGCTTCCTTGAGCCCCAGCTGCTCAACGTTTGGTGCGCGACCGGCCGCGACGAGGACCTTCTCGACCTCGAGGGTTTCCTTCTTCCCGTTCTCCTCGACCGACAGCTTGACGGAGTCCTTGCCCACCTTGACGTCGGACAGCTTGGCGCCGAGGTGCAGCTGGATCTTGCGCTTCTTGAAGGCCCGCCCCAACTCGGCGGAGCAGTCGGCATCCTCGAGCGGCAGCAACCCGGGCATCACCTCGATCAGGTGCACCTCGGAGCCGAAGGCGTTGAACACATCCGCGAACTCGCAGCCCACCGCGCCCGCGCCCACCACCGCGATGGACTTCGGGGCCTTCTCCAGGACCAGCGCCTCGTCGGACGAGATGACGGTGGTCTTGTTGAGCTCGAGCCCGACCTGCGGAAGCCCCTTCACGCGCGAGCCTGTGGCGATCACGACGGCCTTCTTGGCCTCGTGGGTCTCCGCCTTTCCATCGGCGCCGGTGACCACGACCTTCTTGCCGCCGCCGAGCTTGGCCACGCCCTTGATCCAGGTGACCTTGTTCTTCTTGAACAGGAACTCGACGCCCTTGGAGTTCTGCGTGGAGACGTTGCGCGAGCGCTTCATCGCGACGCCGAAGTCGAACTTCACGTCGCCGACGGTGACGCCAAAGTCGGCGGCGTGCTTCACCTGGTTCGCGACGGCCGCGGAGGCGAGCAGGGCCTTGGCGGGGATGCATCCCCACAGGACGCAGGTGCCGCCGAGGGCCTCGCGTTCGATGACGGCAGCGGAGAGGCCGAGTTGCCCGCAGCGAATGGCGCCGACATAACCGGCCGGGCCACCACCAATGAAAATGACGTCGTACGAAGCCATGACGAGATCGGGTCGAGTGTCGGGGTCAGGTGCCGCTGGAAACTAATCGCAGCCCCATCGGTATCCGCCTCACCTCGCCAGTTTCCCGCCGATCCTGACCGCCCCCGCGCGCTTGCGCGGGGACGGGTCCCGTCGGTGTGGCCCTAGCGTCGGCCGGGGGCCACCCGCACCCGGCGGGTCTGGCTGCGCACGCCATCAGACTCGGTGATGTCCAGCTCCGTGCCGTTCGTGACCACCAGGGCAGTGGTGCCACGGGCGAAGGAGAGGATGTCGCCGGTCCGGGCGTCCCGGACGAGGACTCCGCTGACCGAGTTGTCGGCGCCGCGGACCCGGAGGCCGCGCCCTTCTCGCTCGACCGTTGGGCTGCTGGCGGCCTGTCGAACGGCCGTCGAGGCGCGGCGTTCCGCCTGGCGCCCGTTGCCCGAGACGCGCAGTCGCGAGAGGTCGAGGTCGCGCAGCATGTCGGCCGGGATGACGAAGGCAAAGTGCCGCGCGGTCGGGTCCGGGCTGTCGCCGGGGACCTGGACGTCGAAGGACAGGTCGAGGACGGACTCACCGGCCGGGCCGAAGGCCTCGAGGCGGTACGGACCGGCGCGTTCCGGCAGGGCGGGCGGTGCGTTGACCTCGAAGGCGGGCTCGAGGATCAGCTGCCCCCGCTGGACGCGTCCCCAGACGAGGAGCCCGCGTCGCGGATTGGGGTTGCCCCCGAGGACGCGTGCGCTGCCCGAGAATCCGTTGGTGGTGCGGTAGTTGAGGACCGCATTGTACGTGTAGTCGGAGATCCAGATGTTCGAGCAGTAGCCCATCAGGTCGGCCATCGACGGTGCCTTGAGGGACGCGCTCGTGAGCGAGTACCCGTAGTGCCCGATGCTGCCGCCCGAGTGCGGGAAGGACGGATCCGGGTTGCCGGCGCCGCCGCAGGGGGCGTGGAAGCGCCCGAAGTTGTGCCCGAGTTCATGGGCGACCACTTCGGAGGCACTGGGCAGGTAGTCCCATGACAGGGTGGCGCGCCCCGGGACGTAGCCGAGGCCCGCGATCCCGGAGGTGTAGTTCACGCGCGCAATGCCGGCGTAATAGCGTGTGGAGCCATCGGCCGTGCGGAGGGCATTCAGCTCCGACAGGACCTGTCCCCAGGCGCCGTTGTTGTCATCGGCCTGCAGCACAGGCGCATTCGTCGTGTAGGCCGCGCGCACATCGATGTTGCTCGCGCCGATGGGGAACATGGCGAGCGATGCCGACAGGTAGGCGCCGGCGTTGCCCGCGTTCACGGCCCCGGTGGTCCCGTTGACGCTCTGCGTCACCGGCACGAGCCGGACGTCAAAGGACGGCAGGGTCCGCACGTCCATCGTGGCGGCCGCTCCCGAGATGGGGTAGGTGTTGTCGCTCTCGGACGACTCCACGACGCCGTTGGTGGGATCGAC